>CAINDT010000053.1 GCA_903847495.1 uncultured Actinomycetes bacterium | reverse complement strand
TGATCCGAAGGAGGCCTTCGCCGGCACCCTGCACATCGACGAGGGCTACGCCGAGCTCGAGACCGCGTACCGCGAGGCGAAGAGCGGCCGGCTGCCGTCGAAGCCGCCGAGCGAGCTGTACTGCCACACCCTCACCGATCCCTCGATCCTGTCGGCAGAACTGCAGGCCAAGGGCTACCAGACGCTGACGCTCTTCGGCCTGCACGCGCCTGACGCGCTGTTCGCCGCCGATCGATCGGGCATCACCGCCGAGTACATGGCGCGCACGATCGCCGGCTTCGAGGAGCACCTCGCAGAGCCGCTCGGCGACGTGCTCGCGCTCGACCAGGACGGCCGGCCGTGCATCGAGGCCAAGTGCGGCCTCGACCTCGAGGATGCGCTGGGACTGCCCGGCGGCAACATCTTTCATCGCGACCTGCAGTGGCCGTGGGCCGAGTCGCCCGAGGAGGTCGGCACCTGGGGCGTCGCCACCCAGTACGACCGCGTGCTGCTGTGCGGCTCCGGCGCCCGGCGCGGTGGCGCGGTCTCCGGCATCGCCGGCCGCAGCGCGGCCATGCACCTGCTCGGCCGCCGCTAGCGGCCCATCAAGTTCGGTTTGGGATCAGACCCCATTCCGAACCGGAAGGTCTGAGTTCGGTTTGGGGTCAGACCCCATTCCGAACCGCCCCAGTCCGAACCGGGTCAGCGGAAGCGGCTCGGGTCGAGCAGCGGATCGGTTGCGTCGGCATCGCCGGTGATGTGGTCGGCGACGAGCTCGCCCGTCACCGGCGCAAGCGTGATCCCGAGCGTGCCGTGGCCCGACGCGATGATCACGCGCGGATCGCCCGGCAGCGGTCCGATCAGCGGCATCGAATCCGAGCTGAGCGGACGCTGCCCCATCCAGATGTGCGACGCCTCGTCCGGCACGCCGTCGAGGTTGCGCTGCCCGGCCTCGCGCAGTGCGTCGACGCGGCGCATATCGATCGACTCGGGATCCGTACCGATCTCCAGCGTGCCGGCGATGCGGATGCGGCCGTCGAGCGGCGTCGCGACGCAATGCGCGTCGGTGAAGTAGATCGGACGCTGTGCGTCGGACACGGCGCCGTCGAACTCCACGTGGTACCCCTTCGCCGGCGTGATCGGCAGCGACGTGCCGACATCCTCGGCGAAGCGGCGGGTCCAAACACCTGCCGCGACGACAACACGCTCACAGGTAATTGCACCCTGCGTGGTCGCGAGACGGATGCGCGGTCCGGAGCGGTCGATGCGCAGCACCTCGACGTCCTCGACGATCGTGCCGCCGTTGGCGCGCACCCCCTCACCGAGGCACTCGGTAAAGCGCAGCGAGTCGACGTGCCCATCATCAGTTGCCAGCGCCCCGTGGGTCGCACCGCGCACCGACGGCTCGAGCGCCGCGATCTGCGCCGCATCGAGCTCCTCGATCGCGAGCCCGGAATGGCGGGCATCGGCAACGACCGCCGCACGCTTGGCCTCCGCATCGGGCCCAGACCAGAGGTTGAGCGTGCCGTTCATCACCAGTCCCGTGCCGAGCTCCTCGCTCCACTCGCGATGCAGCTGCGTGCTGCGGAGTGCGAGCTCGCGCAGCAGCACCGTCCCCGCTTCCGCCCGTTCCTCGCTGAGCGACGACGCGGTGAAGCGGGCGACCCAGGCGAGCTCGCTCGGCTTGGCCCGCAACTTCAGCGGCGCCTTCGGATTGAGCAGAAAGCGCAGCCCGTCTTTCAGCGCCGCCGGCGACGCCGTGCGATCCGAGTGGCTGGGCGTGATCATGCAGGCGGTGCCCGCCGAGGCGCCACTGCCGACCTGATTGCGCTCGAGAACGACCGTATCGACGCCGCGCTTGGCGAGCAGATAGGCAGTGCTGAGGCCAACGGCGCCGCCGCCGATCACGACAACCTCCGCGCTGGTGGGAAACTCGCTCACGTGCGGCAGGTTACCGGTGTTACACAGTGCCGATCAACCAGTGCGCTTGCCGGCCGCACGGGCCGGCTACCACTGGATCCCTCAGGTGTCGCAGGCCGGGTCGACCTCATCGACCCAGTCTAGGGTCGGCGCGGCCTGAGCCACCGCGCGCCGGACCTTCTTCACGTGCGGATTGCGATTGAACACCAGTTGCGCGCCGTCGTCGCGGATGAACGCGATCCCGTTACGGCGCTCAGCCGCCCGCAGCATCTGATCGAACGCGAGCGCGTAGCGCCCCCCGTCGGGATGCACGATGACCGCCTCGGTGGAGGTGATGATCTGGTCCTCGATCCACATGCGCTCGCGCCCGAGCACTCCCAACCCGAGCGCGCCGAGTGCGCCGAGGACCAGCACGGCCTGCCAGAGCAGACTCGTCGCGGCGAGCGCGCTGACGCCGAGGAAGAGCGCGCCGACCAGACCGAAGTGGATCGCGGGCGGGCGCCGGCGATGCCGGAACAGCACACTCGCCTGCGGTGGGGCTGCCTGCGTGACGCTCATGCTGCAACCCTAGTGCATCCTCGCGCTGGCTCTGGTGACCGCGCCCACGCTACGGTTCCGCGCATGAGCGATGCGATTTGGCAGTTGTCCGCCGTCGAACAGGCCGAGCGCATCAGGCGCGGCGACCTGTCTCCCGTCGCCGTCGTGCAGAGCTCGCTCGACCGCATCGCGGAGGTGAACCCGCAGCTCAACTGCTTCTGCTTCACCTTTCCCGAACGCGCACTTGAGCAGGCCCACGCCGCCGAGCGGGCCGTGGCGGACGGTGCACCTCTTGGCCCGCTGCACGGCGTGCCGATCGCCATCAAGGATCTCACCGCCACGAAGGGCGACCGCACGACGCTCGGGTCGTACTCGCACGAGCACCACGTGCCCGACTACGACAGCGTGATCGTCGAGCGCCTGCGCGCGGCCGGGGCGATCGTGGTGGGCAAGACCACCACCCCCGAGTTCGCGTACTCGAGCTTCACGCGCAGCCCGCTGTGGGGGCCGACGCGCAACCCGTGGAACCCAGCGCTCAACCCCGGCGGGTCCTCCGGTGGTTCGGCCGTCGCGGTCGCGACCGGCTGCGTGCCGCTCGCCGAGGGCACCGACATGGGCGGCTCCGTCCGCATCCCGGCGAGCTACTGCGGCCTGGTCGGCCTCAAGCCTGCGTTCGGGCGCATCCCGCTCGACGTGGTGCCGTCCAGCTGGGACACGATCCACCACTTCGGTCCACTGGCCCGCACCATCGATGACGCGCGACTGTTTCTGCTCGCGGCCTCCGGGTACGACGATCGTGACGCGCTGTCGCTGACGGCCACGCTCGACTGGACGACACCGATCCCGAACGATGTGCGCGGCCTTCGGCTGGCACTCGATATGGATCTTGGTGACTACGTCGTCGACCCGCAGGTCGAGCGCGAGGTGCGCGCGGCCGCGGCGGCACTGGCAGACGCCGGCGCGATCGTCGAGGAGGTCGACCTCGGCTGGACGCGCGAGGTCGCCGACGCGTGGGGCGAGCATTGGAGCGTCTACCTGGCCGCGTGGTTCGGCGACACGCTGCCGGAGTACGGCGACAAGATGGATCCCACCGTGAAGCGGCTGATCGAGCACGGCCTGAAGATGGATGCCGTCACGTTCAAGCGCCTCGAGCTCGTACGCCAGCAGGCGTGGTCTCAGCTCGCCGCCGTGCACCGCGACTACGACGCACTGCTCTGCCCGACGATGGCGCAGCTGCCGCTGCCGATCGACACGGACGAGTACGCGCACTACCGCACGCAGGACGATGGCCGCTACTACGCGCTCGACATGACGAGCCAGTTCAACTTCACGAGCCCGTGCCCGGCGCTGAGCGTGCCGGCCGGCTGGTCCGACGAGGGCCTGCCCGTCGGCCTGCAGATCATCACGCGCAAGGATCGCGACGACGTGGCGCTGCGCATCGGTGCGGCCGTCGAGGCCGTCCGCCCGTGGGCGGATCGCCGCCCCGCGATCTAGGCGCCGCCGAGGCCCGGACCGGGCGAGGGACCCCAGGGGTCGCGCCCGTCGGCGGGCAGCGGCACGTCGATCGAGGCGAGGTAGCCGGCGATCATCCGATAGACGCCGGCGAGGACGCTCAGCTCGAGCAGCCCCTCCACGCCCCACGTTGCGATCACCCGCGCCTGCAGGTCGGCGGGAATCGAGTGGAGCCCGAGCGCCTCGAGCGCGACCGCCACGGCGTCGCGCTCCTCGTCCGTCAGCGCCGCGTCGTCGTAGCGGCCGGCCCGCAGCGCCTCGATCGCAGGCTGCGGCATGCCGGCTGTGCGCGCGGTCGGCTCGTGCTTCGACCACACGTACGCGCACGTCGTCTCGTTCGCCACGGCGAGCGTGGCGGCCTCGCGATAACGGTCAGGTACGGTCGCCGCTGTCCGGTAGAAGCGCCCGATCTCGAGCATCATCTCCGCCAGCTCGCGATGGAGCGTGAGCGTGCCATACAGCCCATCGAGGCGCCCGCGCTGCTCCTTCAGCTGCGCGTAGTGCGCCTCCTGCTGCGGATTCCGAATGCCGTGCTCGCCGAGGTCGGCCATGCCGGGAGCGTACCGCCAGCACCCTGCCACGATGGGCCCGGGCCCACCGTGTCCTGGCACCACCGCCGCAAACCCGCATGGTTGCGTGTGCCACCTTCGTCACGCTCAGGAAATGCCTGCAACCAGCGGGGTTCAGTGGTGGACGGAATGGGCCCGGGCCCATCGTGTCCGGTAAATCGACCCTGATCCCGCATGGTTGCGTGTGCCGTCATCGTCACGTCAGGCGCGCGTCCGCAAATTGCGGGAATTCCGACCCGCGGAAGGCATGCGCGGCGCTGGGGCCGCCGACGCCGGCCTCGTTCCACCAGCATGCTCGATCAGGACCGCACATGGGACACGCAGAGGCACGCGCGTTTGCGCCGGAGTTGCGCGCGTAGCGGACTCAGCCGCGCGGGAAGCGCATGAGGCCCGCGGAGGGCGTCAGCACCGCGGCGACGGGCAGGTCGTGCGGCTCGGTCGGCACCGTCTCGAGCAGTTCGTCGTCGGCGACGATCGCGATCACTTCGCCGGCCGCGCGCGGCAGCGCGCGGTCGTAGCACCCACCGCCCTGTCCGAGACGCTGGCCGACGCGGTCGATCGCGAGGGCTGGGGCGAGGATCACGTCGGCCTCCGCAATGGCCTCCAGACCGAGGCGCGGCCCCGTCGGCTCGAGCAGGCCAAAGCCCGCGGGAGCGAGGTCGGTCGCACCGGTGTACTCCGCCCAGTCGAGGTCCATGTCGTCGAGCGTGATCGGCAGCAGCACGCGACGACCATCCGCGACGAGCGCGTCGAGGAGCGGCAGCGTGGGCACCTCACCGCCGGCGCCGACGAAGGCAGTCAGGGTCCGGCCGGGGATGCTGGCGACGTGCGCAGCGAGGAGCGTGCCCCACGCCGCGAGCTCGACCTCGGAGCGGGCGCGGCGACGGGCGCGGATCTCGCTGCGCAGCTCCGGCTTGTCCATCAGACCGTGGACTCCACGGGCGGAATGGCGTCGAGCGGATTGTCGTTCGCCTCAGCGTCATCCTCGTTCGGATACTTCGCGCGCAGCGCGCGGACGCTCGGCGTGCCCAGCACGATGGCCGCGTTCATGAGCACCGCGACGAAGGCGAGGATCTCGGCCCCCGTGTTCGAGAAGGTGCCGGTGATCGGTCCGACGAGGAGCATGCCGACCGGCAGCATCGCGACGCTGCCGAGCGTGCGGAACGACCCGACCCGTGAGCGCAGCTCCTGCGGAACCTCGCGCGTGATCGTGGTCTCGAGCAGCGTGCCCGAGATCGAGATCACGGAGCCCGCGATGATCGCCGCGAGCGCCAACACGATCACCGGCGGCGCGATGGCCATGGCGATGAAGAAGAACGCGAACGGGATACAGAGGATGTAGGCGAGGATCAACGGCCGCTGCGGACGCAGCTTCATCGCCGTCAACCCGCCGATCAGGAAGCCGATGCCGAAGCCCGACACAACGGCGGCCCACGAGCTGGCGCCGTTGAGTTTCTCGTCGGCGATCGCGGGACCGACGGCGTAGATCGACGGCATCACGAACAGCGCGTACAGCACCTCGCCGATCACGACGACGACGAGCCAGTGCCGCGACGAGAACGCCGTCCAGCCCTCGTTGAGGTCCTTGCGGAAGTTGCGGTTGCGCCACGGCGACGGCTCGCCCTTGGTCTTCATGAAGGCGAGGCAGAGCGCGCTCGCCCCGAACGACACCGCGTCGAACGCGATCGCTCCCGCCGGGCTGATCAGCGCGACGAGCGCACCGCCGATCGCGCCGCCGACGGCGATGCCGAGCGCGGGCGTGGTGGCGAGCAGGCCGTAGGCCTCCTGCAGCCGCTCCGCCGACACGGTCTGCGGGATGATGCCGCTCAGTGCCGGCCGGAAGAACGCCTCGCCGATGCCGTAGATCGCCATCAGCACGACGAGCACCCAGATCGACCCGACGTCGGACACCAGCACGATGAAGACGGCCACCATGATCACTCCGCGGATCAGGTCGCTGGTGAGCATCACCAGCCGCCGCGGCAGCCGGTCGGCCCAGACCCCGCCGATCAGCAGGAAGATCGCGTTGGGGACGGCGCGCGCGGCGAGCACGAGACCGACCTGGCCGACGGAGCCGCCCATGGCGAGAATCGCGAACGGCAGGGCGATCATCGAGATCGCGTCGCCGATGATCGAGATCGCCTGTCCCGTCAGCAGGAGGCGGAACGAGCCCTCGCGCAGGCAGCCGGGGAGTCCTCGTCCGAACGTGTGGGATGCGCCGTGCGCCACGACCGCACTATCGCATGGACGCGGTCCCGGCCGGGCACCCGCGAGTAGGCTTGCCGCATGCCCGACTTCTCCCGCGCCGAGATCCTCGACTTCCTGCGCAGCTGGCCCGCGCAGATCGCGCACGTCAGCACCGCACGTCCAGATGGCACCACGGCGACGGTGCCGGTGTGGTTCCGCATCGACGACGCAGACGATCTGCTGATCTGGTCCGGCCATCACCGCAAGTGGGTGCAGCGCGTGGCACGGAACGGCCACCTGTCCTTCAGCGTCGCCGAGACGAACTTCCCGCTCCGCGGCGTGATGGGCGACGGCCGCGCGGTCGTGCTGGGCGATGACGACGCGATCGACATCACCGCCGAGCGCGCCGCCATCATGCACCGCTACGTGATGCCGTGGCTCGTTCCGGCCTACGAGGAGAGTCGCGCGGAGCACCGCGCGATCATCCGCGTCTCGCTCGACCGCGTGTCCGGCTGGACGTTCGACGAGTCCTAGCGCGCGACGGGCAGACCGGCGCTCGTCCAGGCACCCATGCCGCCCTTGACGTTGATCACGCTGATGCCCGCCTTGCTCGCGGTGCCACATGCCTTGCCGCTGCGGCCGCCGGACAGGCAGATGAACGCGACCGGCTTGCCGCTTTTGGCCAGCTCCGGCAGCTTCGACGACAGCGAGCCGAGCGGCACGTGCTTGGCCATCGGCGCGTGCCCACCCTGCCACTCGTTCTTCTCGCGTACGTCGACGAGAACGACCTCGCCGGCGAGTGCGCGGCGGTTGGCCTCGTTGACGTCGATGGACGGATGACTGCTGCCGAACAGACCCATGTGGAGCTCCTTGCCGCCCTGGGGGAACGTCAGGGCCGGCGCCAGGGGATCGCATCTGAGATGCTTTCCCAATGTTGTCGTAGGAACAACTCTACAACTGATTGGTGGTAAAGTCGAACTATGGCTGCAGCAGCGAACGTTCCCCACCCGCTCCCCCCGCTCGTCGTCGACATCGTCGCGAACCGCTTCCGCGCGCTTGGCGAGCCGATGCGCATTCGCATGCTCGACCTCCTGCGCGACGGCGAGCTGACGGTCGGTGAACTCGCCGAGCACCTCGACACCACGCAGCAGAACATCTCGAAGCACATCGCGATCCTCCAGCGCGCGGGCATCGTCGGCCGCCGCCGTGACGGCGTGCGCACGCCGTACGCGATCATCGACCCGACGGTGCTCGATCTCTGCGGCATCGTCTGCGGTGGCATTCGCCGCGATGCCGAGGGGATCACGCAGGCGCTGGACGCCTAGCCCCACGGCTCCACGGGTGAGCGA
>CAINDT010000052.1 GCA_903847495.1 uncultured Actinomycetes bacterium | reverse complement strand
GATCGGCGGGATGTGCCCCGCGCGCTGTCCGGCGCGGTTGGCCCACTCCATGCCCGCGCCCAGGACGATCAGGCCGACCATCTGCCCGAGGTAGAGCGTCTCCAGACCACCAAAGCGGGTCAGCGTGCCCGCCAGCGCGATAATGATCACCCCGGCGAGGATGGCGACGTTCGGGCCGACGCGTCGGCGACGCGCAAGCGAGACGACCGCGCCGACCACGAGGAGCATCGTCCCGATGCTGTTCATCGCGATCGCCCATATCGCCGCATGGCCGCCGATCGCGCTGTTGGGCGGCGCGGCGTGCCCCTGGAGGTCGGCGAAGGCGCTGGTGTCGATCGGAGCAATCAGCACGGTGACGGTCGCCCCGATCACGGCGGTGATCGTCATGCCGAAGAGGATCAGCGCCACCGGGCGCGGCAACCCGAGGAAGGCGCTGCCGGCACCTAGGACCGCGACGCAGAGGCACGCCCCCGTCAGGTAGTAGATACGGAACGTGATACTCCCCCACCCGTCTGCGGTGCCGTACGCGGCAGCCGCGCTCGCTGCGGCGAAGAGCAGGAGGCCGAGCGCCCACAGCGGCTTGGAGGGCGCGAACGAGCGTGTCGTGCTGCCGGCCATGCGCGCTGCGAGCGCACCGGCGATCAGGGCCGTGGCGAGCGGCAGGATGGCGGAGTCGGCGAGCACTGCCCGTAGGCTACCGGCGATGCGCGCCTCGCGAATGCTCACCGGCACGCTGATGGTCGTCGGGGCGGTGACGCTCTGGGGCGTCAACGGCACCGTGTCCCGCGTCGTGATGGACGCCGGCGTGGAGCCCGCACGCCTCGCGGAGATTCGGATCACCGCGTCGGCCCTGCTGCTCCTGCTGTGGCTCCTCTGGCGCGACCGGGCGGCGCTGCGCCTGCGACGGCGGGAGATCCTGCCCTTTCTCGCGTTCGGCGGCATCGGTCTGGTGTGCGTCCAGTGGACGTACTTCGAGGCGATCGACCGGGTGCCCATCGGCATTGCCTTGATCATCGAGTACTCCGCGCCGCTGTTGGTCGCGCTCTGGGTGCGCTTCGTCTGGAAGCGTTCGCTGCCGCTGCTGGCCTGGGTGGCGATCCCCGTTGCGCTTGGCGGGTTGGCGCTGGTGCTGGGCGTCGGCGGCGGGCAGCTGGCTGGCCTCTCCACCGTGGGCATCCTCTGGAGCGTGGCTGCCGGCATCGCGTACGCCTACTACGTCCTGCACGCCGAGAGCCTGACGCGCGTGCGGTCGGCGCCCGCCGTGCTCGGCATCGGACTCGCGTTCGGCGCCGTGCTGCTGTCGATCGTGATGCCGTGGTGGTCGTTTCCGTGGAGTGCGCTCGCCACGACGGCTGCCACCGCCCCGCTGGACGCGCCCGCCTGGCTCTATTGCGCCTTCGTCGTGGTACTGGGCACGGTGGTGCCGTTCGCCCTGATGCTGGCGGGCGTCCATCGGATCGGTGCTGACGGCGCGTCGGTGACTGCGATGTTGGAGCCGATCCTCGCCGGTGCCGTCGCCTGGGTGGCGCTGGATCAGGTGCTCACCACGGAGCAGGTGCTCGGCGGCGTGATCGTGCTGGCAGCGGTGACCGCGGCCCAGGTGAGCCGCGCCCGCGCTGCCAGCACGTGATCACTAGTGCCCGTTGAGGATCATGTCGGCGCACTTCTCCCCGATCATGTGGATACCGACGACGGGATTGACGGTCGTCAGCGCCGGGAAGATCGCGCCGTCGGCGACGCGCAGGCCGTCGATGCCCTTGACCTTCAGGTCGGGACCGACGACGGTGGTCGGATCGTCCACCGCGCCGATCTTGCAGCCGCCCAGCGGGTGGTACACCGTGTGGTGCGCGGCGCGGCCGTACGTCGAGAGGTCCTTGCGTGACGTGATCTTCGGACCCGGCGCCACCTCGCGCTTGATCCAGTCTTTGAAGGGACCGGTCGCCGCGACCTCGCGTGCGATCTCGAGGCCGTCCACGATCGTCTGCTCGTCGTAGCCGTCGGGATCCGTGAAGTAGCCGAAGTCGATCGCCGGCTTGATGTCGGGGTTCTTCGACAGCAGCCACAGCCGTCCGCGCGACTTCGTGCGCGGGATGTTCGGCGTCATGCAGATCACGTTCTCCGGCACCGGGTAGCCGAGGCGCTCCGTGTTGAGCGTGAACGGGAGCTGGTACGTGTGGTACATCAGGTCGGGCCGGTCGTCCTGCTTGAGGCGGTTGACGAACAGCGCGCAGTCCGCGCCCATCACCGTCTGCGGGCCGAGCGGCTTCTTGAGCTCCCAGATGATGATCGACTCGGGGTGGTCGAGGATCTCGCCGCCCACGCTCGGGAGGTCGTGCTGGACGTCGATGTCCAGCTCGCGCAGCTCGTCAGCGGGGCCGATGCCCGACAGGAGCAGCAGGCGCGGCGAGTCGATTGCGCCGGCGCAGAGGATGATCTCCTTGGTCGCGGAGTACGTGATGCGCTCACCGGTCAGCTCGTTGACACAGTCGACGGAGGTGGCGCGGTCGCCGGTCAGGTTCACGCGCAGAGCGCGCGTGTTGAGGATCACGTGGAGGTTCTCGCGCGTGTCCATGATCGGATGCAGGTACGCGACGCTGGCCGACGAGCGGATGCCCGTGTCGGGGTCGTACGCCACGTCGAGAAAGCCGGCGCCGTCGCTGAATGGCTCGGCGTTCCAGTCGGGCGACTGCTTGACGCCGGTGGCGGCCACGGCGGACTCGATCCAATCGGGGAGGATCGGATCACGGTCCTGCTCGGGCACGATCTGGTGCTTGTTGGGGAGCTTGGCGTAGTACTGCTCCATGCTGGCGCCCTCCCAGCCGGCGGCGCCCTGATTGGCCCAGTCGTCCCAGTCGCCCGGGAGCGGCTTGAACCAGATCATGGTGTTGTGCGAGGAGCAGCCACCGAGCACCTTGGCGCGGCTGTGCACGATGTGCGAGTTGCCGTTGGGCTGGATCTGCGTGGTGTACTTGTAGTCCAGATCGCCCTCGAGCAGCTCGAGCCAGCGCTTGATCTTGAGGACCTCGTCGAACTGGCGGTCATCCGGTCCGGCCTCGATCAGACCCACCTTGATGTCAGGGTTCTCCGTCAGTCGCGCTGCGATCACCGAGCCGGCGGTGCCGCCGCCCACGATGACGTAATCGAGATCCGTGCTCATGTCCCCTCCCCGGGTCCGTGCGATGTCCGAACAGTACCGGCGCTCGCCGGGTTTGTCAGGAGCGGCGGACCGGCGACGGCTCGACGCGCAGGATGCGCGCCAGCCAGTCGGGGAGGTACCAGTTGACGTCACCGGCGATTCGCATGTAGGCGGGCACGAGAATCATGCGGATCAGCGTCGCGTCGATCAGGATACCCGCGGCGAGACCGAGGCCGAACTGCTGGAATGCGGCCAACGAGCCGAGCAGGAAGCCGCTGAACGCGGCGACGAGGATGATCGCCGCGGCCGACACGATGCGTCCTGTTCGCTGCAGCCCCTGCGCGACGGCCTGCTCGTTCGAGAGGCCCGTGTCGTACAGCTCGCGCATGCGCGTGACGAGGAACACCTCGTAGTCCATCGAGAGGCCGAACAGCATCGCGAACAGGAAGATCGGGATCCAGGCTTCGATCTGCCCGGTCTGCGGCAGGCCCGCCCACTCCCCCCATCCGAACTGGAACACCATGACCAGCAGGCCGTAGGCGGCGGCCACGCTGAGCACGTTGAGGATGACGGCCTTGAGCGGGAGCAGGATCGAGCGGAAGGCGCGCATCAGGAGAATGAACGAGACGCTGAGCACGAACGCGATCAGGTACGGGAAGGCGCCGTAGGTCTGGTCGATGAAGTCCACGCCGGCTGCGGGACCGCCGCCGACCAGGACGGTCGTGCCGGCGGGGAAGCGCGCGGCGGGGATCTCGGTGTCGCGAATGCGGCGCGCCAGGTCCTGTGCCTCCTCGGAGCCGTAGGCGTCACGGGAGGCGGCGAGCACGAGCGCGTACTGGCCCGTGGCGTTGACGAGACCGGCGGCGGCCGCCTGCTTGCGCGCTGCCGGTGTATCCCCCTTCGCGACGAGATCGGAGACGGCGGCGACGGCGCTCGGCTGCGTGCTCATCGCCGGATCGGCGCGCAGTTCCGCGGCGAGGCGTCCGATGGCGGCCAGCTGCGCGGGCTCCCAGACGCCGTCGGGGCGGCCCGTGTCGACGACGATCTGGCTGGGCGCCAGCGTCCCCTCACCGACGCTGCGCTCGAGCTTGAGCATGCCCTGCACCGCTTCGCTCTGCGTGGGGAGGCCCTCATTTGAGCCCGGCGTCATCGAGATCCACAGCGTCGGAACGGCGAGCGCGACGAGCACGGCGGAGCCCACCACGAGAAATGGCCACGGGCGGCGCATGATCGAGGTCGAGAGACGGACCCAGAAGCCACCTGCGCTGTCCATGCGGGACTCGAGCACGCGTACGGGGACGACCCGCAGGCGGCCGAGCCACACGCCGAAGATCGACAGCAGCGCGGGCAGCAGCGTGATCGCGGCGAGGATCGAGATCAGCGGGATGACCATGCCCCCCACGCCCATCGAGCGGATGAACGGGAGCGGCAGCAGGATCAGCCCGGCGAGTCCAACCGCGACGGTGAGACCGGAGAACACGACGGCATGGCCGGCGTATTCCATGGTCGGGTCGAGTGCTTCGCGCACCTCGGCGCGCGTCAGGGGTACGGCGCGGGCGTCGCCTGGTGCTCCGAGCTTGCGCCGCTGGATGGCGAGCATCTCCTCGCGGAATCGGTACACCACGAGCAGTGAGTAGTCGATCGCGATCCCGATGCCGATCAGGGTGACGAGATTGGTGACGTAGATCGCCATATCGATCTCGTGCGCGGCGATCCAGACGATGCCCAGGGTCGTGGGTACCGTGGCGAGCGCGAAGGCCAGCGGCACGAACGTGGAGATGATGGTGCCGAAGATGAACAGCAGCACGATGATCGCGATCGGGATGGCAATCAGCTCCCCGCGGATCAGATCCTCGTTGACGATCGGCTGCAGATCGCGATTGATCGCGGTTTGTCCGGACAGGTAGGTGGTAGCGCCGGGCACGGTGCCGATCGCCTCGCGCATCGCCGGGACGCGCACCTGCGCCTCTCCGGGCTCAAGCGTCGTGCCGATTGACGCGTACGCGAGGGCATCGCTCGTCTGCACCGGGCTCACGGTGGCCGAGCCGAGCGCGTCGGCGGCGCGCTGAGCGGCCGCCGTTGTCTGCTTGATCAGGGTCGGCGTGGCGACGCCTTCGTCGGCCTGCACGACGAGCACGAACGAGGAGTCCCCACGCTGCCCGAAGTCCTGTTGCAGAACCTCGAGCACAGCGGTGGACTCGGTGTTGGGGATGTCGAAGCGATTCGACAGGAGATCGTTCAGGCCCGAGCTCGCAACGGCGCACAGCGCGATCACGATGATCCACGCCGCGACGACGGGCCAGCGGAAGCGGTCGGCAAAGGCGGCGAAGCGGATCATGGGCGTGGCGGGGGGACGTGCTCGGACAGTGTTTCGCAGATGCGCGACCGTCAGCCGCAGTCGCGAAGCACGAGCTGCGCTGCGATCTTGCCCGACAGAAGCACGAGGGGCACGCCGCCGCCCGGGTGCGCGCTCCCCGTCGCGAGATAGAGCCGACGCGCGGCGGGTGACTCGTTACGCGGGCGCAGGAAGGCGGAGCGCGGACCCATCGAGGCCGTGCCGTAGATGGCACCACCGGGCGCGCCGGTGAGGCGCTCAAGGTCTGCGGGCGTGCGCCGGATGATGGTCTTGGCACGTTCGCGTGCCTGCAGGCCGAGCGCGTCCAGGCGATCGAGCAGCTGCTCCTGATAGCGCTCGCCGGCGCGTTCCCAGTCGACCGGTCCGTGGCGCGGCGCGTTGACGAGCACGAACCACGACTCATCGCCGTCGGGTGCGCAGGAGGCGTCGGTTGCAGCCGGATTGCAGAGGTAGATGGCGGGGTCGTGCGGCGGTTGGGGATCGTCGAAGACGTCGGCGAACTCGGCGCGGTAGTCGCGTGGGAACCAGATGTTGTGGTGTGCCAGCTCGGGCGTGCGGCCACGAACTGCGAGCATGAGCACGAAGCCGGAGACGCTCTGCGGTGCCTCGGCGACCTGCCGTGCCTCCCGCGGCGCGTCGAGCAGCTCTCCGTACAGGCGCGCGGCATCCACGTTGGAGACCACCGCGTCGGCGTCGATGCGCTCGCCATCCGCCAGCTCGACCCCTGCGGCGGCGCCATCGCGCACGATGATGCGCGTGACGCGCGCGCCGGTGCGCACCGTGCCGCCGCGCGACTCGACCGCGTCGCGCAGTACCTCGGCGATGCGATGCATGCCGCCCTGCGGGTGCCAGGCGCCGAACGCCGTCTCCGTGTACGGGATCACCGACAGGGTGCCCGGTGCGCGCGCCGGATCGGCGCCCGCGTACGTGGCGAAGCGCTCGATCACCTGCTGCAGGCGCGGATCGCGGAAGCGGCGGCGCGCAATCTGCGAGAGGGTGACGTGGGCCTGAATGTCCCGAGGGTCGATCGGCCGGCCGCTGCGGCGCGCGATGTCCACGAACGAGCCGACTGGCTCGGAGAGGAACAGCGGCAGGGACATCTCCCAGGTGCGGCGCCCCTGCGCGAGCAGGGCATGCCACTCCTGTCCCGCGCCATGCTCGAAGCGCTCCAACTCGGCCGCGGTGCGGTCGTCGTCGGTCCAGGTCTCCAGCTGTGCGCCATCGTGCCAGCGGTAGCGGCAGATCGGTTCGACCGGCAGGAGCTCGAGCACGTCCTCAAGGCGGATGTCGACGGCAGCCAGCGTGTCCGCCAGCGTGAACGGCATGGTCATGAGCGACGGGCCGGTGTCGAAGGTGTGTCCGTCGGCGTGCTCGATGTTGAGCTTGCCGCCGATCGTCGTGGCCGCCTCGAGCACCGTCACGCGGTAGCCGGCACCGACGAGGCGCACCGCCGCGCCGAGGCCGCCCACTCCCGCTCCGACCACGACGACGTGCGTCATCGCCAGCGCTCCACCACGCGCAAGCGGAGCATGGCCGGCACCGCGAAGATGCCCATCGCGATGAAGCT
>CAINDT010000051.1 GCA_903847495.1 uncultured Actinomycetes bacterium | reverse complement strand
TCCCCGCTCACGATCAGTCCGCCGCTCTGGACCGTGAGACTGCCGACGAATCCGCTCGTCGCCGACAGGGTATGGCTGCTGCCACCGGCGAGCACTAGGTTGAGCTTCGACGCGTCGCCCGTGCCGGAGCCGATCGCGCCGGAGAGCGTGTTGGGCTCATTGCCTGAGTCGATCGTCAGCGTCGAGAAGCTCGAGCCATTGCCGTTGTCGATCGCGCCGGAGCCCGAGACGGGGGCACCGGTGACGGTCACCGCGTTTGTCCACGTCTCGACAGCGCCGTTGAGGGCGATCGCGCCCACGGCGGTGATATTGCCGCCGATACGGAAGCGGCCAGCTGACGATGAGGCGAACGATGCGACGGCATTCGTGACGCCGATACCGGCGGACCCGACCGTCAGCTGCCCGGCGCCGGTCGTCGTGACCGCGCCACGCCCACTGGCCTGTCCGTCGAAGCCGCCGCCGAGCACGAGGGTGGCGCTGCTCGCCACATCGATAGTCTGGGCACCGCTCTGGAGCGTCACCGAGCCGCTGAGGCTTGATACCGAGCCGCCCGCCGCAGCAAGTGTGCTGCCGCCGGAGAGCGTGATCGCCTCGGTGTTGCCGCCGATGCCGTTGAACTGCAGGCGCGCTCCGCTCGCTACTAGTGATCCCCCGGTCGCCGAGCCCAGGGCGCCGCTCATGTTGGCGATGAGCGTGCCGCCGATCACCGCCGTCGCGCCGGTGTCGGTGCTCGCGCCCGGCAACGTCAGTGTGCCTGCGCCGCGCTTTTCGATACTCAACACGGCGCCCGAGTTGCCGTCGCTGATGATGCCGGTGATGGAGCTCGTGCCCGCCGCGTTAACGATGAGCTTGCGGGTGCCGCCCGGCACGCCCGTCACGTCGCCGGTGATCGATGCAGTTGCCCCGGCCAAGGTGATGGGGTCGTCGCCCACTGCGAGTGGGCCGCTGACCGTCAGCCCGCCGCTCGTGGTGATGTCGCCGAGGAGGGAGACGCCGGAGGTTGTGGTGATGCTGACGGACGTTGGCGGCGTCGTCGATCCGATCGCCGAGAGCGTGCTCGCAGTTGTGGACGCGATGACGAGAGGCCCCGCACCATCGACCGGCCCCATCAGCGTGACGCCGCTCCCGGCGTTGGTGCCAAGGTCCAGCGTGGTCGGACCGACCACCGCGATCGGACCGTTCAGTGAGACGACGTTGGCGCGGGCGGATGACAGCTGTGCCGTGACGCTCAGGGTCTGTCTACCACCGAACGTCGAGGTGTCGAGGCCGAATGGCGTAGCACTGCAGCGCGTGCTGGTGATCGTGACCTGCGGTGTGAACGCCAGCACATCTCCGTCTGCGCCGTTCGTCACCTCAATGTTGCACGACGTCGCCATTGGGATGCTTGCCGTGCCGGAGACGTTGCTGATCGACCAGTCGTCGAAGAGGGTGCCAATGGTGACGACCTCGTCCGTGGCGCTGCCGTCGAACGTAATGACGATCTTGGCTGCAGCGCCTGAGCCTGTGACGGCGACGTTTGCCGCCCGCGCCGGCGCTGAACTGATGCTCAAGGCGCAGGCGGCGATGAGTGCCGATCCCAGCACAACGACGAGCCGAAACATGCTCGGATGGTACAACGGACAGCCGTTCGGTTCAGGCGCGCGTGAGCCGGCGCTCAGAATTCGTCGTCATCTGCGACGCCGTACGTGAACTCGCTCCAGTCCTCCTCGGCGAGTTCCTCGACGTCGTCCAATTCGACCTCGTCCTCGTCGTCGAGCTCGTCGTCGGGGTCGACGTCGTCGTCGGGTGCAGCGCTCATCTCCGCCTCCGGTGTGGGGTAGGCGTATGTTCGCGCAATCGCGCCGGGTGTCAATGGGGCGCAGGAGTGGCGTCGCCGCGACCGCCTTCAAGCTTCTGCTCGGCGATCAGGCGGACGATCAACCCGACGACCGCGCCGAGAATGGCGAACGGTGCGATCGCCACACCCGCCCCGGAGATCAGGAGCAGACCGAGCAGGGCGCTCGTGGCCGGCAACTTGATCATCGCGGCCGCGCCCGCGGCGATGCCGGCGGCGGCCAGAGCGCTGACGCTCTCGCCGTCGAAGATCAGCGAGCCGGCGACGGCCACGCCGACGCCGAGGAACGTGGCGGGGAAGATCGGACCGCCACGGAAGCCTCCGCCAAGCGCCGCCGCGTAGGCGACGAGCTTGACGAGCAGCACTACGACGACGAGCCCGAGGCTCGTCTCGGCGATCAGCTGCGGCATGCCGGTCTGGCCGCTGAAGAGCACCTCGTCGTACGTCGCGCCGAAGCCCTCGACGGCGACCAGCACGCCGAGGGTGGTGAGGAGTGCCGTCGCGTACACCGCGACCGCCGGGCGGCTCGTCGCGAGACCCTCGTAACGCAGTGCCAGCTCGCGCGCGGTCACCGTCACGATGCCCGCGACGATCGCGACGCCGGCGGCCACGACGAGGTCGCCCGGATGGATGCTGTCGTACGCGGGGAGGTCCGGCAGACTCAGGCCGTGCACGCCGACGCCGGGGATGCTCCACAGGCCGATCTGCACGAGGTAGCTCGCGCCCAGCGCGACGAGCACGGGCAGGATCAGCGACGACGGCGCCACGCCGAACGCGGCGAACTCGAGGATCATGAACGCGGTGATGAACGGGTTGCCGAAGATGGCGCCGATCGCCGCAGTGCCGCCGAGGAAGCCACCCGCCTTGATCGCCTGCTCGTTGCGGGTGCGTCGCAGGAGCAGCACGCCGAGCGCCGAGCCGAGCACGATCAGCGGCGCCTCGGGACCGAGCGCGATGCCGAAGATCAGCGTGCCCAGAGCCGCGAGCAGGATCCCCGGCACGATCACCAGTGGGTTGTCGAAGTGGAAGCCCGTCAGGGGGCTCGCGCCCGTGTGGCCCGGCAGGCGCTGGGCGATCAGGACGATCGTCGCGCCGATCAGCAGCATGATCCCCGCCCACCACCACGGCGCGCCGTCGATGCCGAGCGCCTCCGGCAGGGACGAGAACGCGACGTGCTGCAGCTCGTGGACGACGTACAGGAAGGCGGTGGCGCCGATCGCGCCGACGACGCCGACGATCACGGCGATCACCAGCAGGCGCGCCATGTCCTTCGGCGCAGGCGCCTCGTCGGAGGGGTCGGCGGGAGCGGCAGGGGCAGCGGCGGACATGGCCTGAAGTGTCCCATGCGCATCTCGCGGCAGACGGTGGGGAAGTCGTCTGATTCGACGGGGGATGCGCGGAGCGAGGAGCGTCGACGGTGAAACGTCGCGCGCAACCTGCGTGCGAGCGCGCGCTGTTCATCGCACGCATGGGGAGGCCCAGGGAGGAGGCTTTGGACATGTCCGGAGCGTCCTCGTTCATCGTCGTCGACACGAGCGCGGCCGTCGAGGTGCTGGTCGCCGAGGCGGAGTTCCGTGATGCGTACCTCGAGCTGTTTGATCAGCTGCGGGTCGACGGATTCGGTCTCGCGTATTCCGACGCGATCGTGCCTGAGTTGCTGGAGGCGGCTTACACATGGGATGCGCGTCGGTCAGGTGATCGTGATTGGCGGCGGCTCCGGCGCGCGGGTCTGCTCAGGCGGTCCCGCGCGCGAGAGCTCACGATTCTGCATGAGTGGGACTCGTTCACCGAAGGCTGGCGCACTCAAGCCGTCGGCATCCGAGCGGTGGCTCTGTCCGCCGCACGGCTGATGACGGACACGGGGCTCAGTTCGCTCGATGCGACGCACCTTGCGACTGCGATCCACGTGGGCGCTGGGATCGTCTCGCATGACCGGGGGCTCATTCGCGTGGCTGAGCAGTACACGGCCGCAGTCACGATGAGGGACGCGTGACGTGCGGATCGGCCCCGTTGTCATCGCCCGATTTCAAGCGCGTGCATTCCGGGAGCACGTCGCTGGACGCCCATCGGATTATGATCGACGTATGGCTGACTTCGAAGTCGTCACCACATGGCCCGACGGCAGACCGCTGCCGCCCGGCATCCGGATGACTCGGCCCACGCATGCCGAAGCGCGGCTGCGCGAGCTCGGCATCACTCCGTGGACCGCGGAGGAGATCGAGCGCAACACCACGTTCACCCCCGCGCGCATCACCGACCCCGTCGAGGCTTGTCGGCGCATGCACGAGGTCGCGGGCTCGATCAGCATCGGCCGCCCGCCGCGCAAGTCGGACTATCGCGCGCGCTGGCGCTACAACGCCGAGCTCTTCGACGACGAGGAGTGACGCGCCGGGCCGTCACCGGACTCAGCGGATGAACTGATCGACGAAGTCCTCGCCGAGGCCGTTCAGCTTGTACGCCTTCTTGCAGTGCTCGATCAGGCCGACGTTGTCCTCGACGTGGACGACGTTCTCGTCATCGTCGGTGTAGAGCACGGGACCGAGGATGAAGAACGCGGTCTGCATCTCCTCGCAGTCGTCCGTCACCGTCAGCGTGTGCACCTCGCCTGGGGGCTCGAAGACGTAGCTGCCGGTCTCGGCCACCCACGAGTGCTCGAGGTAGTGCCAGCGCCCCTTCAGCACAACGCCGTGGACGGGGGAGGGGTGGCGGTGCTTGCTCAGCACCCCGCCCTTGCGCACCCGCAGCACCTCGCCGTGGCCGCCCGTGTTCATGTCGAAGAACAGCGGGCGGAAGCAGACGTTCGGCTCGATCTCGACCCAGATGCGCTCGTCTGTGGGCTCGGGCACCACGATCTCGGGCTTCATGCCGAGATGGCCCATCACGGGCGTGTCGTAGAGGACGTGCTCGGACTTCGGCGGCACCCACCCGATCATGCGGGTGGTGTCGATCGTGACATTGGCGAGGTCGTCGGTCTCGGGCATCGGTCTG
>CAINDT010000050.1 GCA_903847495.1 uncultured Actinomycetes bacterium | reverse complement strand
TGCTGATGCACCCACCTACCCCCGCGCATCGCGTGCGCTGCGCTGCAGACGCTGGCAGGCCAGATCGACAAGCAGGGGCGTCGAGCGCGGCGGCGACGCCGGTCGGGCCGCGTCGAGCGCGACGTCAGGTGCCCAGCGGTCGGCCTCACGCCAGGCGGCGGCGAGCTCGGCGAGCGTGAAGTGCTGGCCGACGCGCCGTACGAGTTCCCCGTGCACAGCCGTGTAGGCACGCTCGAAGCCGGCGAGCCCACGCGTGTCGAGTCCGGCACGCACGCGACGCGCCGTCGCGGGCGCCTCTCCCCACGCCTGCACGGCAACCTCAGTCAGCGGGTCGAGCGTCATCCGCGATCCATGCAGCATGTCGTGGGGATGCCGCCGGCGGCGATCAGCAGTTCCTCGCCGATCGCGTAGGGCGGTGCGGCCAGGGCGAAGGCGACGTGCGCATGCAGGCACTTGACCGCACGCCCGTTGCGAACGCCGCCGATGCCGAGCCGATACTCGGGCCGCAGCGCCCGGTGCCGCTCCATCGCCTCGTCGAACCCTGCGGCGAGCTCCTCGTCGGCGGCGATCCGGTCCTCCAGCGCACGCACGCCGCCGGCCGACTCGAGCACCGAGACGCCGTGGATCAACCCGGGGCAGCACAGCCAGTACGCAGTCGGAAACGGCTCGCCAGCCGGCGTCGTCGGCGGCTGCTCGACGACAACCGGACGCCCCGCGCTGCAGCGGCACACGATGCGAGCCGGCGGGTACGGGGTACGCCCCAATTGCTCCTCGAGCTGCATGAGATCTGCGGGATCGATCACGACGACAGGGTACGCGGAAGGACTCGCGGTGCGCACGGCGAAGCGGGCGACGTGCGCAAGCTCCTCGTGATCGGTGTGGTCGTGATCCTCGCGATCCTCTTCGTCCAGCCGATCCGCGCGTACCGCACCGCCCAAGCCGAACTGACGAGCGCCCGCACGCAGCTCGCCGAGGCACGCACGGCGAAGGAGCGGGCGATCAAGGCACGCGACGCGCTGGGCACGCGCGAGATGCTGGTGCGCGAGGCGCGCCGTCGCGGCTACATCTTCCCCGGCGAGACACCGTTCTCGGTCGGCAACCGCTAGCCGTGGCCGAACCGAAGGGCTACTGGATCGGACGCATCGACGTCCACGACCCCGAGGCCTACACGGGCTACGTCGCCGCCGCCACGCCTGCCTACGTCCGCCACGGCGCGCGCTTCCTGGTCCGCGGCGGCGCCTTCGATGCCGTCGAGGGTCCGGCGCGCTCGCGCAACGTCGTGATCGAATTCCCCACGTACCAGGCCGCGCTCGACTGCTATCACTCGGCCGAGTACACCGCCGCGCGCGCCATCCGCGCAGCGTGCAGCGACGGGGAGCTGATCGTGATCGCCGGTCACGATGGCCCGCAGCCCGGCGACTGACGCTCAGCGCACGCGGTAGAACTCGAGCCGCACGGAGGTCCCGTCGGCGGCGGCGAGCAGCGAGCAGACGAAGACGCCGTCCCGGGTCCACGCGTAGCCCGGAGCACCGCACTCGAACTGCGGCACCGTGAAGCCGGCGTAGGTGCCGTCTGCCTGCGGGTGCACGGGCCCCGCATTGGTGACCATCACGTTGGCGCCGTCGTCGCAGCGGATCGCGTAGCGCGCCCAAACCTCGGCGACGCCGTCGGCGCGCGTGAGACACCAGTCCACCCCGCCCGGCTCGATGCGCCCGTTGAGCAGCAAGCCCTCCACCGTCCCGCCGCTGATCGGGATCGCCTCGCGCAGCCCGGCCTCCGTCGGACCAATGGGATACGGCTCAGCCAGCTCGGCCACGGCGGTGGCGATCAACTCGAGTTCGGGGGTCATGGTGCCTCCACCTGGTTGATGGCGAAGCCCGCCAGTTGCTTATAGCGGGCGGCGATGTCCTCGAGCTCGCTGCGCGTGATCACGTCGTCGATCGTGGCGAAGCCGTCGGGCGCGCGCTGCTCGGCGAGCTCCATCACCTGCTCGGGGCCGTTGCCGCGGTTGGCGAGCACGATGCGCGTGGTCGGCTCGCGCCGCTCCGCCTCGTAGGCCGCAAGCGCCGTGGCCGTAGCACCGTGCGCGGCGATCGCGTCCGCCAGCGCCATGGCATCGAGGATGCTCTGGGACGCCCCGTTCGACCCGATCGGGTACATCGCGTGGGCGGCATCCCCCAGCAGCGTCACGCAGCCGTCGGTCCAGCGGTCGAGCGGCTCCCGATCGGTCAGCGGGTACTCGTAGACCGCCTCCGCGCCGTCGATCAGCGCGGGGACGTCAAGCCACGAGAAGCGCCAGTCGGCGAACGGCTCGCGGAACACGGCGGTCTCGACCCGGCGCGACCAGTCCTGCGCCGGCGGCGTGTCCCGCTCCACCGCCAGCTCGGCGATCCAGTTGATCGTCTGCAGCCCGTCGGCGTCGGGCTCGGTGATGGGGTAGCAGACGAACTTCTGCCGCGAGTGCCCGGCCATGATCATCGTGCGCCCCGTCAGGAACGGCTGAGCCCGCGTCGTCGCGCGCCACAGCATGCGGTTGCCGTATCCGACTGCGCCCTGGCCCGGGTGCAGGCGCTCGCGCGCGACCGAGTGGATGCCGTCGGCCGCCACGACAATCGGCGCGCGCACGGTCTCCGTACCTCCGTCGCGCAGCGCGAAGACGGCCGTCGCGCCGGTGGCATCGCTGCCGATGTCCGTCAGCGCCTGCCCCATCACGATCGCATCGGCCCCGAGACGCTCCACGACGGCATCCCGCAGCAGGAGTTGGAGATGCCCGCGGTGGATCGACAGCTGAGGCGCCGGGTAGCCGGCCAGACGACCGCGCGGCTCGCTCCAGATCAGCTGGCCATGCCGGTTGTAGTAGGCGAGCTCAGCGGTCTGCACGGCGATCGCCGACGCCGCCTCGGCCACGCCGAGCCGGTCGAGCTGCGCCATCGCGTGCGGCAGCAGGTTGATGCCCACGCCGAGCGGCCGCAGCTCGCGCACGCTCTCGTGGATCCGGCAGGAGACGCCGCCCGCGTGCAGCGCCAACGCCGTCGTCAGCCCGCCGATGCCGGCACCGACGATCAGGACGTCAACGTCGCTGTGCTGCGCTGCGCTCATACGCCGCGAAGTGTCCCCGATCGCCGCAGCACGCGCGTTGCGACTACGTCTGCGGGAAGTTCCCGAGGTTCCACTTGCGCAGCTGCGCGGGCGACTGCTGATCGAGCCAGCGCGCGAGCGTGATGTAGTCCACGCAGGCCACCTCGGGCTTCGTGCACGCCTTCCGCAGCGTGCGCTCGAGCGCGCGGTTGTAGACACCGTGGTTCCACGTCGCGAAGTGCGAGCCGATGCTGAGCGGGGCACGGTTGGTCTCGTAGAGCCCGTTGAGCGCGCCCATGTAGCTGCGGTACGTCCAGTTCTCCAGCTTCTTCAGCTGCGCCGGATCGTCCGTCTTGCCATGGTTGAAGTAGAAGTTGTAATCCATCGCCAGCGTCGCGTACTTGGAGCCGACGCGCGGGATCGAGGGCAGCGAGAAGTTCCACAGACCCTGCTGCTTCTCCGGCCACTGACCGAGGATGCCCTCCTGGCTGGCGTCGTACTCGTAGCCGAGCTGACGCATGGCGCTGTACAGCGCCGGCTTGTCGCCCATCAGGCACGGCGTGCGGCCACCGTGGAAGTCGTCCTTCGTGAGCACCGTGCTGATCGGCTGCTTAAGGCTGTTGACCTCGCTCGCCCGCAGCACGAGACGCTCCCACTGCGACTGCTCGCTGACCCAGTCGTCGGCGGTCCAGGCGTTCGACTCGTCGCAGATATGCGAGACGTAGTGACTGCCGATCTCGTTGCCCATCATGCGCGCGACGTCGAAGGCACGGAAGTTGTCGTAGAGGTTCTCCTCCGCGGTCTTCGAGCCAGCCAGCTCAGCGTAGCCGCCGAGGTTCGAGAAGCCCGCGGGCTTGTTGGGCGGCTGGTACTGCGTGGCGTTCTGCGGCAACAGCAGGTAGATGCCACTGAGGAAGAACGTGAAGCGCGCGCCGAGCTCCTCGCCGAGCGGCAGCCACGTGCTGTACATGTCGATGTCGGCCGCGCCGTCGAAGGACGCAACCAGGAACTGCGGCGGACGACCGTTCGACAGCGCCAGGTCAATCGCCGCCTGCGCCTGCGGCGTGGGCTTCCAATCGGGCCACTTCTCCGCGGGCATCGGCGGCAGTCCGTCCGCGCCTGCCCCACCCGCGTCGACCGCTGGCGTCGTGTCGGCGTTGGAGGCGGCGGCCTCCGCGTCATCCACCGGAGCCGGTGCCGCGTCAGGCTTGGCCGCGGACGCGTCCGGCTTCGCGGCCGTCACGGCCGGCGTTGCCTCGGACCCTCGCAGCTGCGGGTACGCGAGCGCCACGCCGACGATGCAGAGCGCCATCGCGACGACCACGAGGAGCACCGCGCGCCGACGGCGTGCGGCCGCGCGCTGGCGATGCCGGGTGTACTGCTGACTGCGGGTACGGGTACTCATCCGAAAGACGGCATTGCAGCCGTTTCCGACAGTACGTCCGCTCTGCGGCTATCCCTCTGCGCCCAGGGTGATCGGGATCACCCTGTTACGAAACCGATATTCAGCCGTTCTGGGCGAATGCCTTGCGGCCGGGATACACCGCGCGCGAGCCGAGCTGCTCCTCGATGCGGATCAGCCGGTTGTACTTGGCGACGCGATCCGAGCGCGACGGCGCACCGGTCTTGATCTGGCCGGTGTTGAAGGCGACCGCGAGGTCGGCGATGGTGACGTCCTCGGTCTCGCCCGAACGGTGGGACATGACAGCGCGCATGCCGGCACCCCGCGCGACCTCGATCGCGTCGGCGGTCTCGGACAGCGTGCCGATCTGGTTCACCTTGACGAGGAGCGCATTGCCGGCGCCCTTCTCGATGCCCATGCGCAGGCGCTCGGGATTCGTGACGAAGAGGTCGTCGCCGACGAGCTGCACGCGATCGCCCAGCGTCTGCGTGAGCAGTGCCCAGCCGTCCCAGTCGTCCTCGGAGCAGCCGTCCTCGATCGACACGATCGGATAGCGGTCGGCGAGATCGACCCAGAAGGCGACCATCTCCTCGCTCGTCAGATCGCGGCCGTCGCCCGGCAGGCGGTAGAGGCCAGCGGCCTCGTCGTACAGCTCGGTCATCGCCGGATCGAGCGCGATCGCGATGTCCGTGCCGGGCGTGTAGCCCGCGCGCTCGATGGCGCCCATGATCAGCGTCAGCGCCTCCTCGTTGGAGGAGAGGTCCGGCGCCACGCCGCCCTCGTCGCCGACGGCGGTCGACAGGCCACGCTTCTTCACATCCGCACGCAGCGCATGGAACGTCTCGACGCCCCAGCGCAGGCCCTCCGCGAAGCTCGGCGCGCCGACGGGCATGATCATGAACTCCTGCAGATCGAGCGCGTTGTCGGCGTGCGCGCCGCCGTTGATGACGTTCATCATCGGCACGGGCAGCACGTGCGCGTCGGAGCCGCCGACCTGGAGGTACAGCGGCACGCCGTTGAAGGCGGCGGCGGCGTGAGCGCTGGCGAGCGACACGCCGAGGATGGCGTTCGCGCCGAGGCGGCCCTTGTTCGGCGTCCCGTCGAGCTCGATCAGCGCGGCATCGATGGCGCGCTGATCGCCCGCCTCCATGCCCTTCAGCGCCGCGGCAATCTCGCCGTTGACGTTGGCCACGGCCTGCGTGACGCCCTTGCCCATCCACGCGTCGCCGCCGTCGCGCAGTTCGACCGCCTCCCACTGGCCCGTCGAGGCGCCGGAGGGCACCGCCGCGGTACCGCGCGCGCCGCCCTCGAGGACGACGTCGACCTCGACGGTCGGGTTGCCGCGCGAGTCGAGGATCTGGCGGCCGTGGATCGAGGTGATGACGCTCATCGTGCTCCTTCTCGGGGTGAACGGGCGAGCCGCTCCTTCGCGGCGCGATAGTA
>CAINDT010000049.1 GCA_903847495.1 uncultured Actinomycetes bacterium | reverse complement strand
GTACAGCGGTGTGCGGCGAAGGCTGCTCGTCATGGCTCAGCGAAGCGGGTGACCGTACGCGGTGTCCCTATCGCGTGCGAACTGCATTACCGGCACGATACCGCGTTCCGCGCGCGGATGCGTGGCATGTGTGGCAATGTCGCGGTCCTATTGCGAGTCGGCGGCACGCCCCCTGCGCCGCCGGAGTCGGTGTAGCCTTCGGAATCGGCGGCCTAAGGTCTGCCGGACGTATGCGGATTCTCCTGCTGATCATCACGAGCCTGGCCTTCCTGGCCCCGGCGACGGCCCTCGCCGCTCCCGCGCCCCCGTTCACCCTGTTTCCGGTGGTCGGCGGGGCGCACTACACCGACGACTTCGGCGATGGCCGCGCCGGGGGCTCGCACGAGGGCAACGACCTCCTCGCACCCTGTGGCACGCCCGTGATCGCCGTGGTGCCCGGCACCGTCACACTCGATTGGGGCTCCCGCTCGGGCTGGATGGTCACCCTCAAGGGCAAGAGCAGCTGGTACCGCTACATCCACATGGATGGCCGCGACGGCGCCCGGAGCGCGATGACGAAGGGACTCAAGAACGGCTCGCGCGTCAAGGCCGGCCAGATCATCTCGTACGTTGGCGACACGGGTGACGCGTCTGGCGGGCCCTGTCACCTGCACTTCGAACTCCACCGCGGCGCGGAGGTCTCGTCCCCGTACGCCTACCTCCAAACGGCGACGATCGTCCAGCTTGACCCGGCGAATCCCGCCAGCGTGAACACGGCCACGCCGCTGGTCTCGCTGACGATCAAGGGCGTCGTCGCGTGGACCGCCTCGGTCGGCGGCGAGGGGCGGCTGATCATCCGACCCACCGGCATCTCCTCCTCCGATGGCACGCGACTGTCGCGCGCCGGCACGATCGCGCTCCGTGCGGATCCGGCCCTGTTTGCGACCGCATCGGTCGGGCGTGCTGTCACCGTCACCACCACCGCGGTCCAGCTGACCACGGCACTGCAGGACATCGTGCCGCTGTCGTGGACCGCGGCGACCGTCAGCTAGTCAGTCGATCCGCAGCGCCATGCCGATCTGGTGCCGAAGATCCGGCAGCCAGGCGGCGTCGATCGTATGCGTCACGGGGGTCTCGCGATAGGTGACGTCCATGCCCGCGGCGAGCAGCTCGTCGCGGGCCGCGCGTCCGAAGGACACGTCGATCACCGGATCGATACTGCCGTGCACGATCGTGACCGGTGGTCGGTCGGCGGAGACGAGATCCAGTGGGTGCTGTGCGACATGTGGCACGAAGCCGACCATCGCCAGCAGCGCCGCGGGTGGCGTGCGGTTGGCGGCGAGCGCCATCGCGTAGGCCATCACGCAGCCTTGCGAGAAGCCGCCCAGCACGATCCGTTCCTCCGGTACGCCGATGCGCTCAGGCAGGCCGTCGAGCCAGTCGTCAAGCAGCTCGACGGACGCCATGAACGTCGGCTCGTCCGGATAGCCGACACGCGGCACGACGTACCAGTGCCAGCCTCCCGTACCGAGATCGAGCGGTGCGCGCGGGGTGACACCGACGAGGCGCTGCTCGGGATCGAGGACCTCGATGATCGGCAGCAGATCGTGCTCGTCGGCCCCGCGCCCGTGAAACAGAACCAGGGCTCCCTCCGGCTCGCCGCGCGACGGCCGGATCCGCTCGACCAGGCCGGTCACCGGTAGGGCGTCCAGGGATCGGGAATCGGCGCCAGCCGCTCCTCCAGCAGCGGGCGCAGGTGCTCGTGCTGGCGCGGCAGGCGCAGCGACTGGCCCAGCGTGTCGAGCGGCTCGTCGACGTCGAACCCCGGCCCATCCGTGGCGAGTTCGAACAGGACCCCGGAAGGCTCGCGGAAGTAGATCGAGCGGAAGTAGTCGCGGTCCACGATCGGCGTGGCCTGCACGCCCGCCTCGGCTGCTCGACCGAGCCAGTGCACGTGGTCGTCGTCGGTGCTGGCCCAGGCCACGTGATGGGTAGTGCCCGCGCCGCCGCTGGACGCCTCGCCGTCGGAAGGCACCAGCTCGTAGGCGGCGCCACGACCGGCTTCCTCCGTCCACCAGATGCCGGCGTCGCGCTCGAAGCCCAGCGCTTCCAGCACCGCAGCGCTGCGCTCAGGATCGCGAGCGTGCGCCTGGACCCCGATGATGCGCCGCAGAGCCACCTCCGCGGGCACGTGCGGCGCCTCGGCGTGCGGCAGGCCACTGCTCTCCGGAACGGCAATGAGGCGCGTCACGAGCCCCTCGTGATCCCAGACGTCGAGATGCGCATGTCCGCGCTCGGTCGTCGCGCGACCGGCGAGGTGGCGCTCCCACCAATCGAGTGCCTCTTCGCTCGGCACGCTCCAGTCGATGCGCGTGACCATGCCCTCTCCCGCGCGCCCCAGCCGCGCGCCGGGATACTCGAAGAACGTCAGTGCCGTGCCCGGCGCGCCCGTGCGGTTGCCGTAGTACAGGTGGTAGGCGCCTGGATCGTCGAAGTTGACCGTCTTCTTGACGAGTCGCAGGCCGAGGACGCCGCCATAGAACTCCGCGTTACGGGGTCCGTCGGCCGTGATCGCCGTGACGTGATGAATGCCGTGCAGTCGCACGTCTACTCCCCGTCGCCCGGCCGGACCACGCGCCGGTTGTACAGGCGCGCCCCGAGCGCACCGGCGCCGCTCAGGATCGCCAGGAGCGCGGCATCCTGGTACTCGGCAGGCCAGGTTGTGAAGTAGTGCAGGAGCGCCAAGGCGCCGAGACCGAAGAAGTAGCCGAGGCCGAAGGTCGAGAGGTAATCGAAGAGCGGTCGCTGGGTCATGTCCGCAGTGTCGGCTACCTGTCCGGCGGGCGCAAGCGCCTCTAGGCGCGATCGGCGAGCACGCCACGTAGCGCGTCGACGGCGAGGTCGATCTGCTGCGCGTCGATCACGAGCGGCGGGATCAGCCGCAGGGCCGATTCCGTCACCGCGTTGACGAGCACGCCGCGTTCCCGCAGCGCCGTGGCCACACCGGCAGCATCGCCGCCGGCGAGCTCGACGGCCACCATCAGCCCGGCGCCGCGCACGGCCGCTACGCCCGGCACGGCGAGCATGCCGTCGGCCAGACGCCTGCCCATCCGCTGCGCGTTGCCGATCAGATCCTCGACCTCGACGGCGTCGATCGTGGCGAGCGCGCCTGCCGCAATCGCCGGCGAGCCGCCGTACGTCGTGCCGTGATCGCCGGGACGGAAGCCGGTGGCGAGATCGCGCGAGAGCAGTGCGCCGATCGGCAGACCGCACGCGAGGCCCTTGGCAAGCGAGATGGCGTCGGGCTGGACACCGGAGCGCTGGAACGAGAACCAGGCACCGGTGCGGCCGATGCCCGTCTGCACCTCGTCGAAGAGCAACAGAGCGCCGTGTTCGTTGCAGAGCTCCCGGGCCAGCGCGAGGTAATCGTCGTCGATCACATGCACGCCGCCCTCGCCCTGGATGGGCTCGATCAGCACGCCGGCGGTCTGCGGACCGACGGCAGCACGCAACGCCTCGTGGTCACCGCGCGGCACATGCCGGAAGCCGGTCGGCAGCGGCTCGAAGGGCGCCTTCTTGGCTTCGCCCCACGTCGCGGCGAGCGCACCCATCGTGCGCCCGTGAAACGC
>CAINDT010000048.1 GCA_903847495.1 uncultured Actinomycetes bacterium | reverse complement strand
GGCTACCCGACCATGCAGAAGACGCCCGACGGCCCCCGTATGTGGGGCAACGCGCGTCGCTTCGAGCCCGGGACGGTCACCCACACGGCGTTGGTCGGGCTCACGGCCGCGATCGAATGGCGTGAGTCCGTCGGCGGCTACACGGAGACGCACGCCGCTGCGATGCGGCTCGCCTCGTACCTGCGCGACTGCCTCGCCGAGGTGCCGAAGGCGATCGTCTCGCACGTCGACGTGCCGTCGCCGTTCGTGGCGTTCGAGATGGGCGGCATGCCCGCGCCCGTGGTTGTGCGCAAGTTGGAGGACCAGGGCATCATCGCCCGCTTCCTGCCCGAGACGGCGCTCACGCGCATCGCTGTCGGCTGCTGGAACGACAAGTCCGACGTCGACCGGCTCGTCGCGGCGCTCGGGGCGTTGTAGACGACGGGAACGCCTCCGACTAGGCGAGCACCTCGACATGGCCTGCGCTCGACGACGCGAAGGCCTTGAGGTGGCTCGGTCGGAAACGACCGATTCGCCTCAAGGTCATCTCGTCGCCTACGCGGATCAACTGCGTCAGCAGGGGTAGTGGTTCTCGAGGCTCTTGAAACCAGGCGACCTGATGGCCGTGAGGTGAATCGGCCGTTTCCGGCCGAGCCACCTCAGGGCCCTCACGTCGTCAGGGCCCTCACGTCGTCAGGGCCCTCACGTCGGCAGACCAAGCTCCGCACTGATCGGCTGCAGCGCGGCCACCACATTGCGGATGTGATCGTCCAACTCGATGCCGAGCAGTTCCGCGCCCTCGTAGACGTCTTCGCGACTCACGCCCGCGGCGAACGCGGGCGTCTTCAGCTTCTTCTTCACGCTCTTTGGCTCAAGCCCCTCGAGGCCGGTGGGGCGTACGAGGCCGCAGGCGTGGACAAAGCCGCTCAGCTCGTCGCAGGCGAACAGCGTCTTCTCAAGCGGTGTCTCCGGCACAACGCCCGTGTGCTGGGCGTGCGCGAGGATCGCGCGGCGAAACCAGTCGGGGTAGCCGCGCTCGGCAAGGATCGCCTCGCCGGCCTGCGGATGCTGCTCGAGGGTGGGGTGGATCTCCCAGTCGAAATCGTGCAGCAGCGCGACGTTGCCCCACGCCTCCTCGTCCTCGCCCGCCGCGCGTGCGTACCAGCGCACGGAGGCCTCGACGGCGAGCGCGTGGCGCCGCAGCGCCTCGGACTGGATGAACTCGCAGACGATGTTCCAGGCAGCGTCGCGATCGTGGACGAGGTCAATGCTCATGCCGCAAGCGTATCCAGTTCCGCTCGGCCAGAGGGCTGCCCGGTACCATGCGCCCTGTGACGGCCACGGCTCCCCGCAGCACGCTCGGCGACCTCCTCGTGATCGAGGGTGGCGCACCGCTCTCCGGACGCGTGCAGGTCGGCGGCAACAAGAACGGCGCGCTGCCGATCATCGCCGCGTGCCTGCTCACCGAACACGAGTGCGTGATCGAGAACGTGCCGCGCATCCGCGACGTCGAGGTGATGGCCGAACTCGTCGAGTCGACGGGGGCCGAAGTGGAGTGGATCGAGCGCAACACGCTGCGCATCAAGGCCGCCGGCGATATCACGCCTGCGATCGACCGTGCGCTGAGCGTGCGCATCCGCGCCTCGATCCTGCTCGCCGGTCCGTTGCTCGCGCGTTGCGGCGAGGTGCTCGTGCCCCCGCCGGGCGGCGACGTGATCGGCCGCCGCCGCATCGACACGCATCTGCACGCCTTCGCCGCCCTCGGCGCGGACGTCGAGGTCGAGCGCGACTTCACGCTGCGGGCACCAGAGGGCCTCATCGGCACGCGCTTCTTCATGGACGAGCCGTCCGTCACCGCGACCGAGAACGCCGTCATGGCCGCCGTGCTCGCCAAGGGCGACACCACGCTGATTAACGCGGCGTGCGAGCCGCACGTCCAGGACCTCTGCCGGTTCCTCGTCGCGATGGGTGCGGAGATTGACGGCATCGGCTCGAACGTCCTCTGCATCCACGGTCGCGCCAGCCTCGGTGGGGCGCGTCACCGCGTCGGGCCCGACCACATCGAAGTCGCGTCGTTCATCGGTCTTGCCGCCGTCACGCGCGGTGAGCTCGTGATCGAGGACGTCGAGCCTGAGGACCTGCATCCGGTGGTGCACGGCTTCGAACGCCTCGGTGTGCGGATCGAGCTCGACGGCCGCACGCTCACGGTCCCCGACGATCAGGATCTCACCATCCGCGACGACTTCGGCGGCCAGGTGCCGAAGCTCGAAGACGGCCCGTGGCCGCAGTTCCCGGCCGACCTCACGTCGATCGCCGTTGCCGTTGCCACGCAGGCCAAGGGCACGATCCTGATCTACGAGAAGATGTTCGAGAATCGCCTGGTCTTCACCGACAAGCTGGTCTCGATGGGCGCCCGCATCGTGCTGTGCGATCCGCACCGCGCGATCGTCACGGGCCCAGCCCAGCTCGTCGGCGAGCGTGTCGACAGCCCCGACATCCGCGCGGGCATGGCGATGCTGATCGCTGCGCTGGCCGCCGAGGGTACGACGACGATCGGCAACGTGGGCCAGATCGATCGCGGCTACGAGCGCATCGACGAGCGCCTGCGCGGGCTCGGTGCCCGCATCGAGCGCATCAGCGGCTAGTTCGCCGGGGCGTACTCGGCGATCGCTCGCTCTGGCAGCAGCTCATGAAGCTGCTCGTCACGCGACAGCAGTTCCGCATCGAGCTCCTCGGCGAGAGCCGCATACGACGCGTCATACGCTGACAGTCCTCGAGCGCACCAGCGCGCGATGTCCTCCAGCTTCGGATCGATGCGCGTGATGGTGATCGACTGCAGGCGGTGGACGACGCCCAGAAGCTCGCGTTCCGTCATGCCACGGCGCCGTGCGGCGGAGTTGATGACCTCGAGATCGATCAGCGACGGCGCGATGACGTCCAGAGTCGGATCATCGAGCGCGGCGAGTGTGTTGGCATCATCGAAATCCTTGGCGGCAGGCATCAGCGCGGGCACGAGGACTGATGCATCGACGATGAACGGCCGGCGCTTCATACGCGCTCTCGACGCGCGTGTGCGCGGGCCTGCTCGTCGAGTATCCGATCGAGCTTCGCATCGTGCTCCGCGCGCCCGCGGCGGATCTCCTCCACCGCATCAAAGGGCTCCTGTGCGGGGTCGGCATCCAGGAAGATCTGATGGATCTCGGCGATCGCCTCGCGGCTTCGGCGCCGACGCGCATCGGCCTCCGGCTCGAGAGTCTCGTCAACGAGTTCCCCGATCCACGCGCTGCGCGTCTTGCCCGCCGCGTTGGCTGCGGCATCGATCCGCGCGAGCTGTGCTTCGTCGAGCGAGAGGAGGACCTTCTTGCGCATGCGCTCACTATATCTGGATATCCGCACGAGCGACAGGTCGTGGTCTGTACGATCCTCGGGCACACGACTGCGATCAGGAGAACGACGTGTCCAAGGAGATCATCCGCACCGACAACGCGCCCGCCCCGTTCGGCGGCGCGCCGTACAACCAGGCCGTCAAGACGGGCAACCTCGTCTTCCTGGCCGGCCAGATCCCGATGGATCCCGCCACGGGCGCTCTCGTCGAGGGTGGAGTCGTCGAGCAGACGCACAAGTGCTTCGACAACGTCGCCGCGATTCTCGAGGCTGCCGGCTCCGACCTGTCGAAGGTCGTCCGCGCCCAGGTCTACATGATCGATCTCGCCGAGTTCGGCGAGATGAACGCCGTCTACTCCGAGCGCATGGCCGAGCCGTATCCGGCCCGCTCGACGTTCCAGGTCGCGGCGCTGCCCGCGGGTGCGCGCGTCGAGATCGAAGTCGTCGCGGAGGTCTAGCGAGATGGGCGCGCGCGCAGGAGGGTCTGACGCGCGCGCCCTGCTCGCCGGCTCGCCCCGCATCCGCGAGGCGGTGCCCCTGCTGGCGGAGGCCGCCGGCCCCGGCCAGCGCGTCGCGCTCGTGGGCGGCGTCGTGCGCGATCTGCTGCGCGGCGAGGAGCCACACGAGGTGGATGTTGTGGTCGAGGGCGATGGCATCGCGTTCGCCAAGCGCCTCGGCGCGTTGACCTCCTCCGAGGTGCGCACCTATCCGGCCTTCGGCACCGCGACGGTGCGCTCGCGCCCGCCGGTCGACGTCGTCACCGCGCGCACCGAGACGTATCCGGAACCCGGCGCGCTTCCGACGGTCGCACCCGCCACGCTCGAAGAGGACCTGCGCCGCCGCGACTTCACCGTCAACGCGATCGCCGCGGTCGTCGCCGGCCCCGATGCCGGTGCGTTGCTCGATCCCTTCGACGGGGTCGCTGCGGTCGCCGCCAAGTCGCTGTCCCTCCTGCGCCCCGACGCCTTCGAGGAAGACGCCACGCGCCTGGTGCGTGCCGCACGCTACGCCGCTCGTCTCGAGGCCGCACCCGACGCCACGCTGGTGCACGCCGCCAAGGCCGCCGCTCATGGCGGCTTTGTGCAACTGACGGGCCAGACACGCACGGTCGACGCCATGTGCCTCGCGTTCGAGGAGCAGCATCCCGCTCCCGTGATCGCGCTTCTCAACGAGTGGGGCGTCCTCGACGCGATCGAGCCCGGCTTCCACGCGGATCCGGCCGACATCGCCGCCGCGTGGGCGATCGTTGAGGACGAGGCACGCGACGCCGACCGCATCGCGCTGGGCTTCGGTCTGTTGCTTGCCGGCGTCGAGCTGGAGCGTCGGCGCGCGTGGCTCGCCGCCAGCGGCCTCGAGCGCAACACGATCCGCTCGGCGCTCGCGGCGGCCGACGCCGAAGCGCTACGCGGTGCGATCATCGGGCGTGCCGATGGTGATGTCGATCAGGCCTGCGCCCGCGTGCCGCTCGAGGCCGTGATCGCCGCCGGTGGAGACGAGGCCATGCGCTACCTGACGCGTCTGCGCCACATCGCGCTCGCCGTCGACGGCGCGGACGTCAAGCAGGTCGCGGGTGCCGAGGGCGCGGAGGTGGGGCGGCTCCTGATCGCGCTGCGCCGCGCCTGCATCGACGGCTCCGTCACCGGTGATCGCGGCGCGCAACTCGCCTGGCTGGCGCAGCAGTAGCGGACCTCGGCCCGGGTCCAGATCGTCTAGCGGCCCGAGCCGGCCACGAGGCCGAAGCCGACGAACAGCACCGCCACGACCAGCGCGAACAGTCCGGCGTAGAGCAGTGCGGACGACTTCATCAGGCACCCGCCAGTTTCAGGAGCGTCGCGGCGATCGGATCCGTCAGGCCCGACACGACGTCGAGCAGCGGACGGAAGAAGAAGATCATGCCGATCAGGATGATCATCCCGTACTGATCGAGACGCGCCCACGCGGCGTACATCTCGCGCGGCATGAAGGCGCCGATGACGCGCGAGCCGTCGAGCGGCGGGATCGGGATCATGTTGAAGATCGCGAGCCAGATGTTGAGCAGGAACGCCTGGATCAGCACCTTCTGCAGCAGCGTCGGATCGGCCGTCTGGTAGATCACGTTGCCGGGGCCGACCATCAGCAGGTTGGTCAGCGACAGCACCAGCGCCAGCACGTACGCGATCAGGATGTTCGTGATCGGCCCGGCGATCGCGACGATCGCGAAGCCGCGCTGCGGGTGGTTGAAAAAGCGTGGCTGCACCGGAATCGGCTTCGCCCAGCCGAACAGGAACGTGCCGCCCGAGGCAATCCAGGAGATCGCGAACATCGCCGACCCCATCGGGTCGACGTGGCGGACAGGATTCGGCGAGAGGCGACCCAGCATGCGTGCCGTCGGATCGCCGAGGCGGTTTGCGACGTACCCGTGAGCCATCTCGTGGAGCACCATCGAGACGATCAGGATCGGCAGCAGGAACGCGAGAATCTCGAGGCTCTCGGCCGAGAACGCGGAGTCGATATTGCCGAACATCTCCCGCAGGGTACCCCGAGCGGCGGTACCCTCACGGCATGCCGCTCGCCTGGGATAGCTTCGCCGCCTTTCCGCTCCTGCGCTGGCAGGGTCCCGAGGGGATCGTCGCGGCCTTCACGAGTCGTCGCGGAGGGGTCTCCGAGGGGCCTTTCGCGTCCCTCAATCTGGGCTTCACGACCGGCGATGATCGGGCCGCAGTGGCCGAGAACCGGCGTCGCCTGTGCGCCGCCGTCGGCGCCGATCCGGCGCGCACCGTGCAGAACCATCAGGTCCATGGCAACGTCGTGCAGGTCGCCGAGCCGCTCGTCGGTGGCTACCTCGATCCGCAGGGCGAGCTGCCACAGGCCGATGCGCTGATCACGCGTGAACTCGAACTGGCACTGGTCGCGCTGTCGGCCGACTGCGTGCCGATCGTGATCGCCCCGCTCGACGGCTCGGCGGTGGCCGTCGTGCACGCAGGCTGGAAGGGGCTCGTGGCGGGCGTGATCGAGGAGACCGTCGCCGCGCTCGGTCCCGGCGCGTACGCCGCCGCCGTCGGCCCGTGCGCCGGACCGCTCGCGTACGAGGTGGGGGAGGAGGTCGCCGTGCCGCTCCGCGAGCGCTTCGGCGAGGGTACCGCGATCAACGGCACCGCCAACTTGGCCGCTGCTGCGGGTACGGCGCTGATTCAGGCCGGGCTCTCGCCCGACGCGATCGAGATCGCCGGGCTGTGCACGATCACCGACGCCGACACCTTCTTCTCGTATCGCCGCGACGGCGCGACGACCGGCCGCCAGGGGGTCATCGCCTACCGTGAGGAGCCTGATGTCGAGGAATCCTGATGACGTGAAGGCCGGCGTGGCGCGGACCCGCGAGCGCATCGCCGAGGCCGCCGCGCGCGCCGGGCGCAGCGCCGACGAGATCGAGATCGTCGCCGCGGTCAAGTACCTCGACGCCGAGGACCTGCCGCTGCTGCATGCCGCCGGCATCACGCGCGTCGGCGAGAACCGCACGGACCAGCTCGTGGCCAAGCAGGATGCCTACGGCGATCTGTTCACCTGGGACTTCATTGGCCATCTGCAGAGCCGCAAGGTCAAGGAGATCGCCGGGCGCGTGACCCTGATCCACTCGCTCTTCACCGAGTCGACCGCGGCGCAGATCGAGAGTCGGTCGCCCGCACCGCAGGACGTGCTCGTCGAAGTCAATACCGCAGGCGACCCGGATAAGGATGGCGTCGCCCCGGCCGACCTCGACGCCCTGCTCGAGGTGCTCGCGCCGCTCGGCAACGTCAACGTGACGGGACTGATGACGATGCCTGCCTTCGCCGAGGATCCCGAGGGCTCCCGCGCGGCCTTCGCCGCCCTGCGCGAGCTCGCCGCGAGCGCCACCGAGCGCTGGGCCGGCACGCACCGGTTCGATGCGCTCTCGATGGGCACCAGCCAGGATTTCGAGGTCGCGGTCGAGGAAGGTGCCACGCTCGTGCGGGCAGGAAGCGTCCTGTTGGCGCCGTAAACGACGGAAATGGCAGACATCCGTCTGCCAGACCTCTACACTGACGCTTATGTCCAGCATCTGGCACCGCACCCTCGTCTACTTCGGCCTCGCCGAGGATGAGAGCCTCTACGACGACGACTTCTCCACGGTCCACGACGACCCCGAGCCGCCGTCCCGCAGCCGCTCCGCCGTCCGCCGCCTCGATCGCAAGCGCTCGACACCGACGCCGGAATACGATGATGCCTTCCACGAGGAGGAGACGGCCGCCGGTCGCCCCCGTCGCGGCACGGCCAGTGGCGAGATCGGCGTCCTCCGTTCGGCGCCCGACAAGAAGTCCTCGAATGCCGTCCGTGTGCACGTGATCGCGCCGCGCTCGTACAACGACGCGCAGCAGATCGCCGACCGCTTCAAGAACGGCGTGCCGGTGATCGTCAACCTGCAGACGTCTGAGCCCGATCTCGCCAAGCGCATGATCGACTTCAGCTCCGGCATGACCTACGCCCTCGACGGCGCGATCCAGCGCATCGCCGAGAAGGTCTTCCTGCTGACGCCCGCCAACGTCGAGGTGTCGGCGGAGGATCGCCAGCGCCTCGTCGATCAGGGCTTCTTCAACCCGAACGGCTAGCGCCGGAGCGCGTGCCCCGGTAGGGTGCCGCTGTCACATCGGGAGGAGACACCGTGACGCTGGATGAGCTGCGCGACCTGGTCGCGAAGGGCGAGATCGACACCGTCATCCTCGCGATGACCGACATGCAGGGGCGTCTGCAGGGCAAGCGTCTCGATGCCGAGGCCTTCCTCAATGACATCGCGGCGCACGGCGCCGAGGCGTGCAATTACCTGCTCGCCGTTGACGTCGAGATGAACACGTTGCCTGGGTTCGCACTGACCAGTTGGGAGTCCGGGTACGGCGACTTCGTGCTGCAGCCGGACCTGTCCTCGCTGCGGCCGATGCCGTGGCTCGAGGGCACGGCGCTGTGCCTCGCCGACGTCATGCATCACGATGGCTCGCCCGTCGTTGAGTCGCCGCGGCAGATCCTGCGCGCGCAGCTCGATCGTCTCGCCGAGCGCGGCTGGAACGCGAAGATCGGCTCCGAGCTCGAGTTCGTCCTGTTCCGCGAGTCGTACGACTCGGCGCGCGAGAAGGGCTACCGCGATCTCAAGCCCGCCAACGCGTACAACGTGGATTACTCAATCCTCGGCACGACGATGGTCGAGGATGTGATCCGCCCGATTCGCCTCGCGATGAAGCAGTCGGGTCTCGCCGTGGAGGACTCCAAGGGCGAGTGCAACCTCGGCCAGCACGAGATCAACTTCCGCTATCAGGACGCGTTGCGGATGGCCGACGACCACGTCTTCTACAAGCTTGCCGCCAAGGAGATCGCGTACCAGCACGGTGCGGCCATCACCTTCATGGCGAAGGTCAACCAGCTCGAGGGCAACTCATGCCACATCCACTGCTCCTTCTGGGAGGGTGACGAGGCGCTGTTCCCCGGCACGGGAGAGGGCGGCCACTCGGCGATCTACGACCAGTACATCGCCGGCCAGGTCGAGCGCACGCACGAGCTGTCGTTCTTCTTCGCGCCGAACGTCAACTCGTATAAGCGCTACGCGTACGGCTCGTTCGCGCCGACGACGCTGCTCTGGGCGCGCGATAACCGCACCGCGGCGTTCCGCTCCGTCGGCCACGGCAAGGGCCTGCGCCTCGAGACCCGGATCGCCGGTGGCGATGCCAACCCGTACCTCGCGTTCTCTGCGGTCATCGCGGCGGGGCTTGATGGCGTCGAGCGCCAGCTCGTGCCCGCGCCGCCGCTTGAGGGCAACGCCTACGACGCGGATGGTCAGCACATGCCAACGACGCTCGCCGAGGCCGTTGAGCTGCTCGACCAGAGCGCCTTCGCCCGCTCGGCGTTCGGCGACCGTGTGATCGACCACTACGTCAACAGCGGCCGCCATGAGGTCACCGCCTTCGAGTCCGCCGTGACGGACTGGGAGCTCGTCCGCTCCTTCGAGCGCTCCTGAGCGACGCCGCGCTCCCGCCCGCGCCGCGCGGCCCGTGGGCGAATCCTCACCGGCGTCAGGTGGCATCTGCAAGCCGAACCTGTGTCCACGGGCGCGCAATCGATCGCGAGCATCCAGCGCAGTCGCGTGGAATGCGCACGCCGTCGCATGCCACGCCTACGGCGAGGCACGGAAGTCAGCGCGTCTCCCACTCAGCGCCTGGACAAGATGGGCCCGGGCCCATCGTGTCCAGGGTGGTCGGTAGGCTGCCCGCATGCGACCGCGAATTGGCATCACCGCGTACTGGCTCGAGGCGTCCTGGGGGCCGTGGACGGACATGCCCGCGTGTCTGGCGCCCCAGGCGTACGTCAACTCGATTCTCGTGGCGGGCGGGTTTCCGCTGCTGGTGCCGCCGCTGCCCGAGATGGATGGTTTCGTCGACGAGGCGCTCAACACGAT
>CAINDT010000047.1 GCA_903847495.1 uncultured Actinomycetes bacterium | reverse complement strand
GGTCGCAGGTGTTCCAGTCGGTCATACGGGGACTATGTCACCTTCCTGGGCGGCGAGCTGATCGAGTCGCTCGTGGGCGCGGCGCACCATGGCCGCGAAGCCGGGCTCGTCGGGTTGCCTCGGAAACGGACTCATCGACGGTGCATGACCCGTGTCGGCGACGGCGTCGAGTCGCAGCGCGAGCTCCTGCGCATGCGCGATCGCCTCGTCGGAGATGTCCGTCGCCAGCGCTGCGCCATCGCGATCGCCGACATCCTCGACCGTCACGAAGCCGACCGCGCGCACGATGTCGTCGAGCACCTGCTCCGCGATCGCGGGATCGGCCGGATGCCGCCCCGGCTCGTTCGCCGCGGCTGCAATCGCAGTGCTCGCTCGAAAGTGCGCGTCCTGCATGCGCGTGCGGGCGGCGATCCGAGCCGGAGCGTCGTCGGTCCCCTGCCGCGCAAGTTGCGCATAGACCGCGAGCGCATCGGCCGCACGAGCAACCTGCTGAAACAGCGCCTCGGATGACCGCGTCCGCCAGACGTATGCCCCGATCAAGACGAGCAGGGCCGCACCGAACGTGGCGATGGCACGCGCCGGGACGTCCTCGCGCAGCGGATCGCCCGCGAAGACGAAGAGGGCGACGATGTACGCCGTGATGCCCGCGGTCATGATCGTGTAGTTCGGGATCGCGAACGCGTACACGCACATGGCGGTAACGACGAGGGTCGGCACAATCACCCACGGCGAGGATCCGAAGAGCGTCACCACGAGTACCACAGCGAACAGGCCGGCAAGCGTGCCGAGCACGCGCGCAAATGTCTTGACCGCGGTGCCTGCGAAGTCGGGGCGACTGATCCACGCGATCGTCATCGGCAGCCAGTAGCCGTGCGGGAATCCGTCAACCTTCGACAGCGCGGTCGCAATCGCGATCAAGGCTGCCAGCCGAATCGCGTGGCGCATGAACGGATCGCTCAGGCGGAGATGTGGGCGGACCCGCCACTGCCGTGTGTGACCGAGGCCAACGTGCAGCGAGAGCTCGGCCTTGCGCCCCACCGGCCACGGCCCGATGGTCGCCTCTGCTGCGGCGCGCAGATCACGCTCGATCGTCTCCGCCACGACGCGATCCACCGTCGGCACGCCGGCGATGCAGGCCGCAGCGGCGACGCTAAACCGCTCGAGTGGCCCAGGCACACGGCCCTTGAGCAACGGAAACTCCAGCGCGTTCGCGATCGCAAACGCGAGGTCCGACCCCGCCTGCGCAAAGTCCTGAATGAGTGCTCGCTGGCTCTCGTCCTCAGGCTCTCCCTCGGGCGTGAGCGCAACGTAGGACAGGCGCGCGCAATCGCCGGCCTCCGTGAACGTGGTGAGCCAGGCGCGCGTTGCCCCCCTTGCACTGCTCTCAGCGATGCGCTCTTCCGCTTCGATCAGACGCAACGCCAGCGTCGGACTGGCCGCTGCCTGGGGACCTTGGCGCAGAGCGAAACCGAGTGTGCGGTAGGTAACCGCAATGCCCTCGCGCATCCCGCCCAAGCGGCGGGTGAGCAGGGGCAGGGTGATCACCGCGACCTGACAGAGCCCGCCGACAAGCATCAGCACCGCCGCCTCGAATGCCGAGTGCTCCGTTGTCGGCGTGCCACTGAAGATGATGAACGTCACCATGACGAGTACGCCAAGCCGCGCGGCGTGCGGGCCGGCGATGCCCGCGAACCCGCAGAGCCCAGCCACAAGTGCGGAGATCAACACGTGCCACAGAGGGAGCCCGGCGATGATGGCGCCAAGGTAGGCCGCAACGCCAAGCAGCACCGCGGTGAGGAAGAGCAGGCGGATCCGCGGCGCCAACGGACCGCGCGAATCGCCGAGGCCGGCGAAGAGCGCGCCGAGTCCGAGCGGCATTGCCTCGTACACGTGGCCGGTCGACACCGCGATCAGTGCCAGCGCACCACACACCACGCCGGCTCGGAGCGGGGAAAACCAGCGCACGGCCGCCCAATCGACAACGAACGTGGCGCGAGTGATCTCACGGGCGAGACGGCGCTCCGACATGCGCGGAGGGTATCGCGCCACCGAGGCTCCGTCCGACGGCGCCGGAATCCTGTGGGCGTGGAGCTGCTCGACGTCGATGGGGTCCAAGTCGCTGTGCGCCGGTCGCCGCGTGCGCGTCGCGTACGGCTCGTCGCCAAGGCCGGCCGCGGGGTCGAGCTGGTTCTCCCCGCCCGCGGTGGCGAAGACACCGGGCGCCAGCTGATCCACACGCACCGCGCCTGGATCGTCGCGCAGAGCGCGCGCCTCGAGGAACGTCGGCTCGGGCTCGAGCAGAGCGGCGTCGTTTGGCGCCACGGTACCGCGCTGCCGCTGACGCTCCGTCACGCCGACCGCGCCCGCGTGATGAGCACCGACGACACCGTGACCGTCGCCGCGCCGGATGCCGAGAGCGCGGAGCGGATGGTCGAGCGCTGGTACCGCGAGCAGACGCGGCGCGTCGCCGCCGCCCTGATCGCCGACCTGCCCGAGCCGCACCCCGCGAATCTCCGCATCGCCGACGGGACGTCGCGCTGGGGCTCGTGCAGCCGCACCGGCACGATCTCGATCTCGTGGCGACTGATGCTCGCCCCCTTCCACGTGCTCGACTACGTCGTGGCGCACGAGCTCTGCCACCTACGCCACCTCGACCACAGCGCCCGCTTCTGGGCCGAGGTCGAGGCGCTGCGCCCCGACTGGCGCGATGCGCACCAGTGGCTGCGCCAGCACGGCACCGAGTTGCACGCGTACGACCCCGCGTGCGCGCTGCCGCCCTTGCGCATCGCCGCGTAGTCCCGCGCTACCTTGCGGGTATGACGAATCGCGCGCATCGCATCGCCGTCGTTGGTGCTGGTCCGGCCGGGTTCTATGCGACGGGCCACCTGCTCGACGCCGAGCCCGAGGTCGAGGTCGACCTCTACGACCGCCTGCCGACCCCATGGGGTCTCGTCCGTCACGGCGTGGCACCGGACCATCCGAAGATCAAGGCCGTCTCGCGCGTGTTCGAGAAGATCGCGGACAAGCCGGGTTTCCGTATGTTCGGCAACGTCGAGATCGGTCGCGACATCTCCCACGCGCAGCTGATGGAGCACTACGACGGCGTCATCTACGCGTACGGCGCGCAGGCCGACCGCCGCATGGGCATCCCTGGCGAGGACCTCCCGGGCTCGCTGCCCGCCACGGCGTTCGTCGCCTGGTACAACGGCCACCCCGACTTCTACGACCTCGATCCGAACCTCCAGATCGAGCGCGCAGTGGTGATCGGCAACGGCAACGTCGCCGTCGATGTCGCGCGCATGATGGCGCTCGCGCCCGAGGAGCTCGCGCCGACCGACACGGGCGACCATGCGATCGAGATCTTCAACGCCTCCACGATCAGCGACATCGTCATCGCCGGCCGCCGCGGTCCGCTGCAGGCCGCGTACACGAACCCCGAGCTGCTCGAACTCGGCGAGCTGCAGATCGCCGACGTGGTCGTGCGTCCCGAGGACGCCCAGCTCGACGCCATCAGCCAGTCGCTCCTGGCCGACGCCAGCCAGCCCGACCAGCGCAACGTCGAGGTCGTGCAGGAGTACGCGCAGCGCGCTCGCACCGACAGGCCGCGCACCGTCACCCTGCGCTACCTGCTCTCCCCCGTCGAGATCCGCGGCGATGGTCACGTCGAGGAGATCGTGATGGTCAAGAACCGCCTCGAGCTGTCGGACGATGGCTCCGTGCGCGCGGTGGCGACCGGCGAGACGGAGACGATCCCCTGCGGTCTGGTGCTGCGCAGCGTCGGCTACCGCGGTCTGCCCGTCGAGGGCGTGCCGTTCGACGAGAAGCGCTGCGTGATCCCACACGAGAATGGCCGCGCGCTGGGTGAGGACGGCACGCCGGTCACCGGCGTGTACTGCACGGGTTGGATCAAGCGCGGTCCGAGCGGCGTCATCGGCACCAACAAGAAGTGCGG
>CAINDT010000046.1 GCA_903847495.1 uncultured Actinomycetes bacterium | reverse complement strand
GCGTCGAGCACACCTTCAAGGTGCACGGGCGAGCCCGTGCGACGAGCCACCTCCTCGTGCGCAAGCGCCGTGAACGGCCGGACACCCAACCGGTCGCAGAGCTCCATCACCGGCAGCCATGACCCACGTTGGACGTCGGTCGTCGCTGTCCACAGATATCCGCCCTGCCGGAATTGGGCGTCGATGGAATAGCGCTCGCAGTCGGCGCGAATGTCGTCGATCGCCGCCTCAGAGGCACGGGCGAGATCGAGTGCCTCGCGCTCACCGACAAGCTTCACCAGTGTCTCCAACTTGGCCCACCAGCTGAGCACCTCGCCGCCGTTGCGGCCGGAGGCGCCGCCGCCGCAGATGTCCTTCTCGATGATCACGACGTCGAGATCCGGTTCCCGCTCCTTCAGCTTGATCGCCGTCCACAGGCCGACGAATCCGCCGCCGACGATCGCGATGTCTGCACGATCGCCGCCGATCAACGCAGGGCGATCGGTGGAGCCGGTGTAGGCCTGTTCAAGCCACAGGGAGCGATGCGTCGCGGTCATGACTGGATCGTCGCACGGGTGCCGGCTTGCCGTCCAGCGATGTGCGTTGCTGAGGTGCGCGATACTGGGTTCGTGCAACGACTCGGGCTTCTCGCATTCCTCCTGTTCGGCTGCCTTGCCGTCGTTCCCGCGACCGCGCTCGCGCAGGACGCCGATACCGCAGCTGCCAACGCCACGGTTGCCGCCTCGATTCCGTCGGCCCCGCTGCCGCCGATGACCCCCGATCCCACGTTCAAGCCCACCGACCGTCTCGTCCGCGTCGCTCGGCTCGTGACGAAGGTTGGCGTCTACAAGCAGCCGGGTGCCATCAGCGCGACCAAGGTGATCGCACCGTGGATCGCAAGCACCGGCAACCCGGTCGTCCTGACGATCACCGAGCGCGTCGTTGACCCGACGGGCGCCGGCTGGTTGAAGGTGCTGCTCCCGTCGCGCCCGAACGGCTCGACGGGCTGGATTCGGGAGGCGAACACGATCGTGTCGGTTGACACGACGCGCGTGGTGATCTCGTTGAAGCGCCACACGCTGACCGTCTTCCGCAAGGGTCGCGTGATCCGCCGCGTGGGCGTGGCTCTCGGCGCCCCCTCCACCCCGACCCCGAGGGGCACGTTCGCGATCTACCAGAAGGTCCGCGAGCCGGCGTACAGCCCGCTCGGTCCGTGGGCGCTCCACCTCACCGCGCATTCCAACGTGCTCTTCGAGTTTGCCGGCGGCCCGGGACGCGTGGCCATTCACGGCGCTCGCGGCGAGCTCTGGGCCGAGGCCGGAACCAATCCGAGCCACGGCTGCATCCGCGTACCGGATCCGGGCATCGGCAAGATCGCTGCGCTGGTCCGGCCAGGCACACCGGTCAAGATCGTCGCGTAGCGATCAGTCGCCGACGATCACGAGGTGCACGACTCCCGGACCGTGCACGCCGAGAATCAGCACCTTCTCGATGTCGGCACTGCGACTGGGCCCGGACTGCAGGGCCAGAAGACTTCCAGCACCGGCGAGCGCCTCGCCATCGAAGAGGGCGTGCAGGCCGTCAACGATCTGCGTCTCCTCCACCACGCAGATATGGAGCGGGGCGATCAGCGCACCAGCGCGCCCCGCGCCCGCTGCCGTGGTGACGATGGATCCCGTGGCGGCCACCGCGGCCGCGCAGCCCGTGACCGTCGCGTGCAACCGACTGGCGCGGGCGCGATCGGTGGCCACAACGCGGTAGTCGTCGGCGTGCACGCCGACCGCCTCGCACGCCGTGCGGATCGGGACCAGCTGTGCGGCGAGATCCTCGGTCAACGCGACCTCTGTGGATCCGCTCGCGCGCAGCAGTTCCGCGACGTACTCGCCGACGCTCGCGCGCGCGACGCGGTGAGGCTCCGCGGAGACCAGCTCCGTCTCTGCCACCAGGCGTTCGACGGGGCTCTCGCCCGCGCGCAGTTCGGTCGGTGCATCGGGCGCCTGGATGCGATCCGGCAGGCCGGGATCTTCGCCGCGCGGTGTGGCGCGAATCGCGGCCAGGAACGAGGCCCGATCGGTCATCCCCGCCCCCGGCGCAGCAGAAGATCGCGACCATCGGTCCAGCGTCGCAGTCCGGGGAGGCGCGTGGAGACGGCGTCACCGCGGGCGAGGACGCGCAGAGCGGCACCACCTACGACAGTACTCGCGCGGTAAAGACGAGGCCGGCTCCACACCGCCCCCCACGCGGCGAACGCCAGCTGCTCCCGGCGAGGCGTCTGCGCCTGTTCGGCGCGCTGGCGCCTCAGCCCGAGCAGTAGATCGTGCAGAGGGATCCGTACGGGACAGATATCGTCGCAGGCACCACAGAGCGTCGTCGCCTGCGCCACCTCGCCTCCCTCCTCCTGCCCGCGGAAGAGCGGCGTGAGGACGGCACCGATCGGCCCGCCGTACACCCAGCCATACGCATGGCCGCCGACCTGGCGATAGACCGGGCAGACGTTCTGGCACGCACCGCAGCGAATGCAGTGCAGCGCCTCTTCGAACTCGCCGCCGAGGAGCGCACTGCGACCCGCATCGAGCAGCACAACATGGGTGCGTTCCGGTCCGTCAGGCTCAGCTCCGCGGCGGGGGCCGCCGGTGATCGTGACGTACGTGGTGATCTGCTGGCCGGTCCCGTGTCCCGTGAGCAACGGGAGGAGGACGGGAAGATCGCGCCGCCGCGGAATCACCTTCTCGATGCCGACCAGGGCGATGTGCACACGGGGTGCCGCCGTGGTCAAGCGACCGTTGCCCTCGTTGGTGACCAGCATCACCTCCCCCGTCTCGGCAATCAGGAAGTTGCCGCCGCTGATGCCACCGTCGGCAGTCAGGAACGCGTGCCGGAGTCCAGCACGGGCGAAGGCCGTGAGCGCTTCGGCCTCGTTCGGGAGTTCACGGCCGGCCATCTCCGAGAACAGCGCGTGCACCTCGTCCTTGGTGCGATGGAGAATCGGGGCGATGACGTGCCCGGGACGGTCGCCCATCGCCTGCACGACGAACTCGCCGAGGTCGGTCTCGAAGACGTCAACCCCGGCTCCCTCGAGCGCGGAGTTGAGCGATACCTCTTCCGACGCCATGGACTTGGACTTCACGACGCTAGCGATCTGCTCGTCAACGCAGATCTCGGCGATGATGCGCCGCGCCTCGACCTCGTCGGCGGCAAAGTGGACGATCGTGCCGTTGGCCTCGGCGTTGTCGATCCACTGCTCGAGGTAGTCGGGCAGGTTGGCGATCGCGTGGGCACGGATCTGCTTGGCCTGGTCGCGCAGTCCGTCGTGGTCGACTCCTTCGAACTTGAGCCATGTCAGCTCGGCGGCATGATCGGTGGCGCCGGCGATCGCCGTGCGTGCGAACGGCCGCGCCATGGTGCGCTCGGCCCGCTCGCGGAACGTGGTTGTCGGCAGCTCGAACGCCCCCGGCTGGTGTGCGGGCGCAGACCATCCGGGCGGCAGCGGCGTGCCGTCGACCTCTTCCTGCACGCTCACGCGATCGCCTCGGCCAGCACGGTGGCGAGGTGCACGGCCCGCACCGGGCTGCCCTCACGGGACAACCGTCCTCCCAGCTGCATCAGGCAGCCAGGATCCGCGGACACGAGCAAGTCGATACCCGCGGGCTCCAGTTCCTGCAGCTTGGCGTCTGCCATCGCCACCGAGACCTCGGGATACCGCACGCTGAAGGTTCCTCCGAAGCCACAGCAGCGTTCGCCGCCGGCAAGTTCGACGAGCTCGACACCCTCGATCGTCGCGAGCACGGCGCGCGGCTCCTCTCGGATGCGAAGCTCGCGCAACATGTGGCAGCTGTCGTGGTACGCGACACGCGCGGTGAGCCGGGGCTGGAGCGCGGCGATTGCCGAGGACTGCTCCGCGAGGAACGACGACAGCTCGCGCACCCGCCGTGCGATCCGCAGAGCGGCTTCGGCGTCGTCCGTCTTGTGAAACAGCTCGCGCCAGTGCAGCCGAACCATGCTGGTGCAGGATCCCGACGGGACCAGAATCGGGTCGACGGAACCATCATCGAGGGCGTGAAGCGTCGCACGCGCCACCGCGCGGGCGGGGACGTCGTGACCGCTGTTGAACGCGGGCTGACCGCAACACGTCGCGCCGCGCGGATGCCGCACCGCGAATCCCAAACGAGCTAGCACCTGCGCCGCATCGGCGACGGTCTGCCGCGCGACGACATCGCCGAGGCAGGTCGGGAACAGGACGACGGTCGGCACCCCGACATGATCGGCGATCACCTCCCCGGTGTCCACGCTGGCGATCCGTCGTACAGCCACGACCGCTAAAGTGATGCGCGTCACTGACCCTGGTGTCAGGGCACGGCACAATCACACGTGTGCAACGCCAATCCCGCCGCATCCCAGGAAGTCCCGTCATGCGCCCCATCGTTCGCATCAGCACCCTCGTCACCGTCATTGCTCTCGGCGTCCTGATCGGTGCTTCGGCGGCCACCGCGGCACCGTCCACGCTGTTTTCGATCACTGCGACCAATGCTGCCATCACGGGCACCAAGGGCAACACGCGCGTCTCCGTGCCGGCGAGCAGCAGCCTGTCCTGGTTCACCGATCGCCCTGGGCGCACCGCAGGCACCGCGACCGCGTCTGCGCTAGTGGCCGCCTGGCCCATCCAGCACTTCGACACCGACCCGCCGAACGCCGCGCTCGTCACGACGCGCAACGGCAAGACCATGCAGACGATCGTCGTCCTCAGCGATCCCCGCACCAAGGGTGGGCGGGTCTCATTCCGCTATCGCGTACCCCCCGATCAGACCATGCTCGACATGGAGACGACGGGACGCCCCACGCTCGGCACCTACGCACGTGCCAGCCTGTTCGTCGACGGCGCAGCGATGCCGTTCTGTCCCGCGACCTTCGACGCCTCGACGTCCGTCGGCACGAGCGCAGCTTCGGGCTACAAGTGCCTGATGCCAGCGAACACCACGTATCAGGTGCTCGGTCACTCCCCATGGTTCAACGTTCAGGGCTGCCACCCCGCGAGCAGTACCGGCGGCGGCACGCGCACGACGAGCGGGATTCTCTTCGGGTACGTCCATTGGGTCGATGACCTCTGGCAGTACAACCAGTGGTATCTCTCGTACGACTACAACACCGTCGGCCCGCTGCCGGTGTGCAAGGACGAT
>CAINDT010000045.1 GCA_903847495.1 uncultured Actinomycetes bacterium | reverse complement strand
GCCGATGCCGCGACCGCTGTGCGACTCGAGGATGAACAGCTCGGACAGGTAGCCCTCGGGCCCGGGCATGAAGAGGTCGTGCACCCAGTGGACGTTGGCGTAGCCGATCAGGCCGTCGTCGCCCTCGACGACGAGCAGGGTGGTATCGGGACTCGCGACGGCGACGGGCACGTGCCGCGACGCGACGGCGGCGACGTCTTCGCCCGCGAGCATCGGCAGGTCACCAAGAGCCTCCAGCAGCACGGCGATCGCGGGCCCGTCCGCAGCGACTGCCGGGCGGATGCGATGCGTCGCGGCCACGGCTCAGGAGCCGGGAACGGCGTGCAGCTCGGTGAAGATCTTGAGCGAGCCGTTCGGCAGCGTCGCGTGAATATCGACGTCGTCGATCTTCTTGTAGACGCCGATGCCGACGGTCGTCATCTGGATCCGCGCGAGCAGACTCGCCTTGCGCGCGACGTTGAGCGGCTCGGTGAAGACGAGCGCATCCGCTTCGCGGACGAAGTCGACGCCCTCCGTCATCGTCGCGCCGTTCTTGAAGACCAGAAACGTGCCCTCCGCGCCCTTCGGCAGAAGCACGCGGTGGCCCGTGGGGGTGTCGTCAGCCATGCCGGCATCGTAAGCGCAGCGGCTGACAGGCCGACGAGTACAGTGGTGACGATGCCCTCCACGCTGATCGATCTGCACATGCACTCCACGTCGTCGGACGGGAAGCTGTCGCCGACGGCGGTCGTGCAGCTGGCGGCCGAGCGGGACGTCGACCTGATCGCCCTGACCGACCACGACACGCTGCGCGGCGTCGAGGAGGCACAGGCCGCCGGCCGCGAGCACGGCGTCGCGGTGCTCCCCGGCATCGAGCTGTCGGGCCGGTATCCCGACGGGCAGTGCCACCTGCTCGCCTGGCTGCCCGATCCCATCCCCGCCGCGTTCCTCGACTGGACGCACGTGAAGGAGCGCGACCGCGAGACCCGCGCGCGCGAGATGGTCGAGCGCCTCCAGCGCCTCGGCCTTGAGCTCACGTGGGACGACGTGCGCGCCGCCGCGGAGTTCAACATCGGCCGTCCGCACGTCGCCGACGCGCTGGTCAAGACGGGCGCCGCGACCAGCCGCAAGGACGCCTTCGAGCGCTGGATCGGCAACGACAGCCCCGGCTACGTGCCGAGCGGCAAGACCGAGCCGGCCGAGATCATCGAGCGCGTGGTCGAGGCTGGCGGCATCATCTCGCTGGCTCACCCGTACTCGCTCAAGCTCGACCCCGCCGCGCTCGACGCCTACGTCCAGCGCTTGGCGGACGTCGGCCTGTGCGCAATCGAAGCGCACCGCCCCGATCAGGACGCCGCCACGCAGGCGGCGTACCACGCGCTCGCCAAGCGTCATGGCCTGCTCGTCACGACGGGCTCGGATTTCCACGATCGCGAACGCGAGGAAGCGCGGCTGCGTCCCCTCGGCCGCAGCGGCAGCCCCGGCATCAGCGACGACGACGTGGAGGCGCTGCTCAGCCGCCTACCCGGCGCACGCGATGCCCTTGCCGGGTGAGGTGCTCGATCAGCTTCTCGGCGTGATCGCCCTGGATCTCGACGGCACTGTCGCGCACCGCGCCACCAGCACCGACGAGCTTCTTGAGGTCCTTCAGCGCGACCTTGGGGTCGCCCGGCAGCCCGGTGACGAGCGTGACCCAGCCGTTGCCGCGGCCACCGCGCCGGCGCTCGACGCGCACCACGCCGTCGCTCGGATGCCCCTGCGCTGCCCCCGGCGCGGGCGTTGCGCCTCGGCGCTGGCGCTTGCCGGCACCGCGCAGATCGCCATCCTCGGTCGAGTACACCCGCGTCATGCCGTCATTATGCAGCGGTGACCAAGGGGCGATTCGCACCGACGCCAAGCGGCGACCTGCATCTGGGCAACGTCCGCACCGCGCTGATCGCATGGCTGTACGCGCGCGCCACGGGTGGCTCGATCCAACTGCGCATCGACGACCTCGACGTGGACCGGTGCAAGGAGGAGTACGAGTTCCGCCAGCTCGAGGACCTCGCCTGGCTCGGCCTGACGTGGGATGGTGAGCTGATCCGCCAGTCGGAGCGCCTCGACCGCTATGCCGCTGCCCTCGCCCAACTGCGCGATGCCGACCTCGTCTACCCGTGCTTCTGCACGCGCGCGGAGATCAAGGCCGCGGCGTCGGCCCCGCACGGCGATCAGGGGCCGGTCTACGGCGGCACGTGCCGTGCGCTCGAACCGGCCGCCGCCGCCGAGCGCGTGGCCGCGGGCGAGCGCCATGCCCTACGGCTCGCCGTGCCGGCCGGCGTAGAGCGCTTCGACGACTTCGTGCACGGTCCCGTCGAGATCGACGTCGCGGCGACGGCGGGCGACCTCGTGCTCGTGCGCTCCGATGGCGTGATCGGCTACCAGCTGGCGTGCGCGGTCGATGATGCGCAGCCGGAGATGACGCACATCGTGCGCGGCGAGGACCTCCTTCCCTCCGCCGCCTTCCAGCGCGTGATCATGCGCCTGCTCGACCTGGAGCCGCCGACGTATGGCCACGTGCCTCTCATGCTCGGCGACGATGGTGCGCGCCTGGCCAAGCGCCACGGGGCGATCACGCTGCGTGAGCACCAGGAGCACGGTGCCACGCCCGAGGGCATCACCGGGATGCTGGCGGGAATGTTCGGGATTGGCGATGGCTCGCCCGCCGACCCCGAGGAGCTGGTCCCCTTCGCAGCGGGAATAGCGGACTAACCCGACGCCGGTCGGCGGTTTCCCGTAGGGTGTCCTTAACCGGACGCTTCCGGCATCGATCAGGAGAGGCATGTTGCCGCTCGCGTTGCGCTCTCCGGCCAAGGCCGTCTAGATGGATCCGCGTGATCCGACGCACGGCAGGCTGCGCGTCGAGGCGCTGCACGACGTCGGCGCCCGCGAGCGGGAATCACCGCGTCGCCAGCGACTCGTCCGCGTCGTCGCGATCGTGGCTGCGCTCGTCACCACGGTGTATCTACTCTGGCGCGTGGCGATCACGATCACGCCCGCCACCGCGCTACTCGGCATTCCGCTGCTCGCCGCCGAGCTGTTCGCGCTGGTCACGCTGCTGCTGTTCACGTACCTCCTGTGGGATCTCGATGCCGTGACGCTGCCGACTTCGCACCCCGCGCCCACAGCGACCGTCGACGCGGTGATCCCGACCTACTCCGAGCCCTGGGAGGTGCTGCTGCCGACCGTCGCCGCGGCGCGCGCCATGCAGCACGTGCGAACGGTCTGGCTGCTCGATGATGGCGACCGGCCCTGGGTACGCGCGCTCGCCGCGGACCTCGGCGTCGAGTACCGGGCGCGCGTCGGTAGCGAGGACGCCAAGGCAGGCAACATCAACGCGACGCTGCCGGAGATCGACGCCGAATTCGTCGCGATCCTCGACGCGGATCACGTCGTCGATACGGCGTTCGTGACGCGCACGATCGGCCACTTCGACGACCCGACCGTCGCCCTGGTGCAGACGCCCCAGGACTTCTACAACGCCGGCTCCTTCGAGCACGCGGGCAGCGATGCGCATCCCTTCGGCGACCAGAACGTCTTCTACCGGGTGGTCGGCCCGGGCCGCAACAATCGCGGCGCGGTGTTCTGGTGCGGGACCAACGCGATCATCCGCCTGACGGCACTGCGCGACGTCGGCGGCGTGGCGACCGGCACGGTGACCGAGGACATCCACACATCCGTGCGCCTCCAGCGACGCGGCTGGCGCCTCGTCTACCACAACGAAATCCTCGCCCGCGGTCTCGCCGCCGCAGACGCCGACCAGTACTTCAAGCAGCGCGTCCGCTGGGGCACCGGCACGATGCAGCTGGTCCGCTCGGACGACAACCCCTTGACGGCAGCGGGTCTGACGCGCGCGCAGCGCCTCGGCTACCTAAGCACCATCCTCGGCTGGTTTGACGGGTGGCGCACGCTGATCCTGTTCCTCTTGCCCGCAGCGGTGCTGCTGACGGGACGCTCCCCCATCGATGGGCCGGTGCTGCCCTTCATCGTGCTGTTCACGCTCACATTGGCGCTGCAGCGTGCTGCACTCTCGCTGCTCTCGCGCGGCCTCGGCCCCGTGATCCACACCAGCCTGTTCGAGACGATCCGCCTGCCAGCCATGTTGAAGGTGAACGCCGCGCTGTTCACCCGCAGCGAACCGACCTTCGAGGTGACGCACAAGGGCCGCAGCGACGCCGTGCCCGACGGCGTGCGTGCGCCACGGCTGTTCGTCGTCTTGCTCGCCATCTTCGGCTTGGCGCTCCTCGTGTTCGTCTTCGCGATCTCAACCGGCTGGCCACTCACCTACGCGTCGCCGCTGCTTGCGTGGACGGCCGTCGCGTGGACGCTGATCTGCGCCGCGCTTGTCGTGGGCGCGATCCTGCGCATCACCCACAGCCGCTTCGCCGGCGAGCAACGCGCGGCGGTGCGCTTTCGCGGAGCGGGACGCGCCGAGCTGAACGGCGTGCCGACGCGCGTGCAGGACATCGCGCTGAGCGGCATGCGCGTCGAGACACCGCACGATGCGTTTCCGCGCGGGACGCGCGTGAACGTCGTGGTGGGCGAGGTCGCGTTACAGGGCATCGTGCGGTCCCAGACCGTCGTGTCGGACGGCATCGATGAGGTCCGCCTCGAGTTCGACAACGACGATCGGCACGCGCTGGCACGGCTGGCATTGCAGCTCTTCCAGACGGGCGGCACGCCGCAGGTGGAATGGGCCATGCCCGACGCCGAGGGGCGCCCGCTCCAGCCTGCGGGTTAACCGCAGAGTTCTCGGAGTTCGCCGCAGAACGTCTGCCCGAAACCGTCACGAACCGGTCGATTCCTCTACGTTGCTCCCAGCGCCGGGTCGTCACGGTCGGATCGGAGTCGCAGGCGGGATGAGCGAGAAGCTTGAGCGTCCAGAGGAGCACGAGGCGCCGTCGGCGACCGCATCGGATCTATCGCGTGGCCCGGCGAGCCCGCACAGCGACCCGCCGATTCCGATTGGCGAGGCTGCGCGCCTGGCCGACCTCTACGCCACCGAACTGCTCGACACCGAGCCTGAGGAGGCGTACGACGCGATCGCACGGACGGCGGCGTACATCGCCAATGCACCGGCTGCGCTGATCACGCTGGTCGACGAGCATCACCAGCGCACGAAGGCCTGCATCGGCATCGAGTCCGGCAACCTCGATCGCCGCGACGCGTTCTGCTCCTACGCGATCCTCGAGCCTGCGCACACGCTGCTCGTCCCGGATGCGACGCTCGACGAGCGCTTTCGCGACAACCCGTTCGTCACGGGCGAGCCGCACCTCCGGTTCTACTGCGGCACGCCGATCGTGTCCGCCGCCGGGCGAGCGCTCGGCACCGTCTGCGTGGTCGACCGCGAGCCACGTGAGCTCGCCCCGGCGCAGGTCGAGGCGCTGGAGGATCTCGCCCGGCAGGCCTCCGCATTGATCCAGTCACGCGCGCGGATCCGCGAGCTCGAGCAGACGATGTCGAGCGACGAGGCCGCACACGTGGTGACGCTGCAGGTGATCGGCAACCTCACGATGCGCGCAACCGATCTCGACACGCTCCTGCAGGAGGCGCTCACGAGCATCGTTGAGACGCTCGAGCTCGGCGCCGGCGGACTCTGGTGGCACGACGGAGACCAACTCGCGGTGGATGCCCTCTGGATCGACGCGACCGGCCTGCTCGCCGGAGCCGAGCTCGCCCGTCGGAATCTCGCCTATCCCGCCGACCTCATGATCCACACGCACGAGACCGCCACGCGCCACGGCGACGATGTGCTGCCGACGGTCGTCGCCGCGGCGCTCAGCGCCGCCGACATCCATGCGTCCTACGCCGTTCCGATCACCGTCGCGGGCACGATCGTCGGCGCCTTCGAGCTGATCCCCCACCCCGCCGGCGAACCCTCGGCACGTCGTCTGCTCGCCGCCACGCAAGCGGCAGCGGAGATCGGCCGCTGGATCGAGCGTGATCGCACCCCCGCGTGGCTGCAGGCGCTGACGACCTCGACATCGCATGAGGCGCCGGACATCCGCCCCGAGCAGTTGCGTCGTCGCGGCGCGATGAAGTCGCGTCTGGCTGGAGCCGCTGAGCGCGGCGAGTTCTCCGTGGTCCACCAGCCAATCGTCGACCTGGGGACAGACAGCACGACCGGCGTGGAGGCACTCGCCCGTTGGTGCGATCCCGACCTCGGTGACATCGCTCCCAGCGAGTTCATTCCGCTCGCGGAGGAGTCGGGCGCGATCCGCGAGATCGGGACCTTTGTTCGCCGACAGGCGCTGCATGATCTGCCCGAGCTGGCGGCTGCAAGCGCTCGCCCCGACGACTTCGCTCTCTGGCTCAACGTCTCCGCCCGCGAGCTCGATGAGGACTACGCGGCCGCGGTGCTCGCGGACTTGGCTGAAGCAGGCGTCGAGCCGCGCCGCCTGACGCTCGAGGTCACGGAGCGTCTCGCCCTCACCGGCGACAATCCCGCAGCCAAGCCGCTCTTCATGCTCGCCGCCCACGGCGTCGGCATTGCGATCGACGACTTCGGCACGGGCTTCACGTCGCTCGCGCAACTGCGCAGCCTGCCGCTCTCGCAGCTGAAGATCGACCGCTCGTTCGTCGCGGATCTGACCACCGTCCACGCCGAACGCGTGCGCCCGATCATCCGGGGAATCGTGCAGCTGGGCCACTCGCTCGACCTCACCGTGGTCACCGAGGGCATCGAGACGCCCGACCAGCTGGCGATCGTCACTGCGCTGGGCGCGGACCTCGCCCAGGGGCACCTCTTCGGCGACTACGCGCCCGGGCGCTGACGCTCGCGAATGCCGATCTCGCCGATTTCCTGAAGCGGGTCGATTTCGATCGGCATGGTGTCGATCGCGTCGATCTCGGAGGCACCGAGCGGCTCGAGGCCGAGCGCCGGGTCCGAGACGTGGATCACGGTCGCCGGATGCAGCAGCAGCGCGACGGGCTCGCGTCCCTCTTCGAAGGCACGATGAATCGCGCCCTGCAGGTCCTCGAGGAAGAGCTCACCGTCGGCCATGACGGCCAGCGTACCAACGCGAAGGTGCGCAGATGCGGCGGATACGATGGGGTGGTGCCTGCCCGCCGCCTGCTCCCCTTGCTCGCCGTAGCCGCGGCGCTCGCAGCGTGTGGCGGCAGCACCGCCTCCGAGCCGCAGACGCAGTCGGTCGCTCCCGCGCCGCCGCCGACCGGTGCGAACGCCGTCACGATCTCGCCGTTCGACGCCGGTACCGGCACCAGCGAGGCGGCGCCCGCCGACGCCGGCTCCGCCCAGGCGATCTTCCCGGCCGAGACGCCGTCCGGCGTGCTCGCCCTTGCTGCGCAGCATCCCGACGGCCGCGTCGTCTACGCCACCATCATCGATGGCACGCAAGGCGAGCTGACGCTGGCACGCCTCGGCGACAAGGCGCTCGTGGTCGTCACCGGCGACCGCGGCACAACGCGTGTCGGCGTGAACCTCACCACGTCTGCGATCACCTGGGTGTGTGTCACGCAGGGTGCTGACACGCCGACGTGCGCGAAGAAGGACAGCGACCGCAAGGGCGCCATCGCGCTGGCCACGGCCGCGCAGCTGGTCGGCGAGGACACCGCGCGCCAGATCGCCGCGAAGGTGGCCGCGGCGAGCGATGGCGGGCTGCAGGTGCAGACCCGCGCCAACCAGGTCGACGCCTCCTGCCTGACCGGCACGGAGCCGAGCGGCGGCAGGCTGATGGTCTGCGTCTCGCCAAGCGGATTCGTCACCGACACCGAGCAGGACGGGACGATCGCGCGGGCGGATGTCGTGTCGCCCGACGTCGATCCCGCGTCGCTCACCCTCGACGGCAACAGCTAGGCGAGATCGAGATAGCGGCGGCCGCCGTGCGCGGCCGCGAGCTTCTCGTCGACGGCATCGGCCGTCTCGGCGACGGCGCGCACGGCGTGCATCACCTCGACCTCCTGCAGGTCGTCGGCGAGGATCGCGTGCTCGAACCAGAGCTCGCGGCGTGCGTCGGTATAGGCGAAGCGGCCGACGGTGGTCTCGTCGGCGATCGCGCAGGCCGCCAGTGCGAGCTCGTCGGTGAGGTCGACGTCGATCAGCACCGGGGCGGCGATGACGAGCACGCTGGAACGCTCCAAGTGGTGCATCGCGGAGACGAACACGCGCGTCGAGCCGGCCTCGCCGTGCAGGCCCCAGACCGGGTCGTCGACGAAGCCATGGCCCTCGAGCCAGCGGGCGGCGCGCTCGCGCACGACGGCGACGCGCTCCTCGGCGCCGCGACGAACATCGACGTCGGGCGTGCGCGG
>CAINDT010000044.1 GCA_903847495.1 uncultured Actinomycetes bacterium | reverse complement strand
GTGCCGATCTGCACCAGCACGCTGGGGAAGGAGCCCTTGCCGCTCGGCACGAAGAGTCCGGCACTCGCGATCGCCGTGCGCTTCTCGCCGACCATCAGGCCCGGCTCGATGTCGAAGCGCCAGTCGCCGTGCTCCAGTGCGCGCTCGTTGAAACGGCGCGAGTGGTCGATCGCGTGGCGGATGGCGACCTGCACGGCTTCGGGAATCTCGCCGCGTGCGGCGGCGAACTCCGCATCGGTCACCCGCAGCTGATCGGGGGCAACGACACACCCATCAAACCGCTCCAGCGCCCGGCACACGGCGGCGTCGCCGTCAGCGCGCACCTCTGCGACCAGGTCGATGATCGAGGCCTGCAGCGCCGGATCGAAGATGTCATCGAGGCCGCGCGCCAGGAAGGCCGCGCGCCCCTCGGACGAGAGGTCGGCCCAGATGCGGACGGCGAGCGGAGCGTTCATGGCCGCAGCCTAGGCGCAACGGCGCCTGCGTGGTTTCAGCGGCGCTTGCTGAGGGGCTTCGACGCCAGATGGGTCTGCGTGCCCGCGATCACGCGCTGCACCGACGGCGCGGCGACGATCGGGCTCACCGCCGTGTTCGTCGGCGTGTAGAGCACCGTCAGCTTCGCGCCCGGGGGCAGCAGCTTCGAGGAGATCGTGAACGGTCCCTTGCGCACCGTGAAGGTGAGAACCGTCGCTCGTGCGGCCTGGCGGGCCTTACCCGTTGCGACGCTGCCGTTGCGTGTGAGGGTCACGCGCAACGTACCGTCGTGACTCGCCGAGCCGCTGATGATGTACGTGCCGCGGGCGGTCGATCCGCGGGCTGTGCGGAAGGAGACATTCAACCGGCTGAGCGTGGCAGGCGCGGCGACCGGGGTGGTCGGAGCGGGCTGCGGAGCGGCGATCGGCGTAGCGGCAGGTGCCTCTGTGTCGATCGCGACGCCGACGTACAGCAGCCGGTTCGGCGAGGCCGTGCCAGCATCGGCGATGCGATTGCGCGACGCGACCGTCGTGATGGCTGCACTCGCGACCGCTGCCGACGTGCTGCGGCTGCTCGCGAGCTGAAGCGCCACGGCACCGGCCACGTGGGGGGAGGCCATCGACGTGCCCGAGTGGGTCGCGGTCGCGGTCGCCGACGCGGCATCGGCGGAGAGGATGTCGACGCCCGGGGCGAACAGATCCACGCAGCGGCCGTAGTTCGAGAACGACGCGCGGCGGTCGTCGCGGTCGGTGGCGCCGACGGTGATCGCGGCGGGCGCAGAGGCGGGCGAAGCCGAGCACGCATCCGCACCACTGTTGCCGGCGGCGACGACCATCGTGACGCCGTCGTCGATGACGCCCTGGACGGCTGCGTTGATCGCGGCGCTGTAGCCACCGCCGAGGCTCATGTTCGCCACGGCCAGCGCATCCGCCGGGTGGTTCGCGGCGACCCAGTTGAGACCGGCGATCACGTCGGAGGTGTAGCCGGAGCCGTTGCAGTCGAGCACGCGCACGGGGACGATGTCGACCTCGGGGGCCACGCCGTACTCGGCGCCGCCGACGGTCCCGGCGACGTGCGTGCCGTGACCGTTGCAGTCCTCGCTGCCATTGCCGTCGTCCTGTCCCTGGTTGACGCTCACGAAGCCGGCGCGCACGCGACCGTCAAACTGCTCGTGATCGGAGCGGACGCCGGTGTCGATCACGTAGGCGATGACACCCGCGCCGCCGGCAGAGGAAGTTGCCGCGGCGCTCGGATCCATCATGCCGTCGAGCGGCAGGTTGCGCTGGTCGAGGCGATCGAGCCCCCACGACGCGGCGCGCGGCGCGCGCGTGCGGCCGTTGGGCGTAATCGGCGCGGAGGGTGCCGAGGCGACGCTCGTACCGGTGGCGTTGCGGGCCGTGACGGTGATCGTGTAGGCCGTGCCGTTGGTCAGGCCGAGGATCGTGCAGGCCCGGGTACCGCTCGTCGTGCACTTGGCACCACCAGGCGTGGCCGTAGCGGTGTACTGCGTGATCGCGCTGCCGCCGCCATCGGTCGGGGCGGACCAGCTCGCGGCGATACGGGAATTGCCGGGGGTGCCGACCACGTTGAGCGGAGCGCTCGGCACCGTCGGGACGGCGAAGCTGTGGTTGAGCACGGCCGCGCCGCGGGCGCCGTCCCAGCCGTCGATCGCGATCGCGTAGCGGGTGCCGCTCGTGACGGCGAAGGACACGCGGCTCCACGTGCCGCCGGGGGCATCGTCGTTCTGGGCGATTGTCGTGAGCGCGCCGACGCTCGCACCGGTGTAGGCGCCGAGCGTGGTGTCGTACCCGCTGCCCTGGGTGGTGAAGGTGACCGTGCCGGTCGCCGTGGCCGTCCAGCCGTACCAGATGGAGGCGGCCGGGGCAGCGCTGCCGTGGTTGGGCTCGCCGGTCTCGCGCGTGGCGGTCGTCGTGGATCCGTTGGTCGTGCCCGACGTGCCGGAGAGCACCGTGGCATCGGCGAACGCGTCGTTCGTGCTGACCGGCGTCGGCGTGAAGGCGACGTTGAGCACCGTCGAGCCGCGGGCGCCTGCCCACCCGTCGATCGCGATCGCGTAACTCGTGCCGTTCGTCACGGGAATTGAGACTCGGCTCCACAGGGTGCCGCTGGCGACGTCGTCATTCGCCGCGAGCGCGGTGAGCGCGTCGACGGCCGTGCCCGTGTAGACGCCGAGCAGGGTGTCGAACGAGCTGCCTTGCGTGGTCAGCTCGAGGGTGCCACTGGACGGCGCGGTCCAGCGGTACCAGATCGAGGCCGCTCCGCCACTGGCGCCATGGCTGGGCTCGCCGGTCTGCCGGGTCGCGGTGGCCGTGCTACCCGTGATGGTGGTGCCCGTGATGACCGTGGCGTCCTGGAAGTCGTCGTTCGACAGGCCGACAGCCGGGGTGGCCGTGGCCGACGCGGAGTACGGGCTCTGCCCTGCGCTGTTGATGGCGGCGACGCGGAAGGCATACGCCGTGCCGTTGGTCAGGCCGGTGACCTCTGCTGAGGTCAGGCTGGAGACGCCATCAGCCACGGTGGTCCAGGGGCCGTTGGCGGCGGACTGCTGGATCACGTAATCGCTGATCAGGGCGCCGCCGGCGTCTGCGGGAACGTCGAACGCCAGCGTCACACGGCCGTTGGACGGCGTGGCTTGGACGTTGCGCGGCGCGGTCGGCAGCGTGACCGGCGTGGAGGCCAGCGAGACGGCGGCCAGCAGGAGGTTCGGGGAACCGGTGCCAATGCCCGAGACGACCGACGGCGTGGCGTTCGCCAGCAGCCGGGTGGTGATCGTGGCCGGCGTGGCCGAAGGGTCGGCGGCCAGGAGCAGCGCGGCGGCCCCCGCGACGTGCGGGGCGGCCATCGACGTGCCGGAGATCGTGTTGGTCGCGCTGGTCGAGGTCCACCAGGCAGACGTGATGCCCTGCCCCGGTGCGAACACATCGACGCACGTGCCGTAGTTCGAGAAGGACGCCCGGGCATCGCCGCTCGTCGTCGCGCCCACGGTGAGGGCCTGCGGCGCGCGCGCCGGCGAGGCGTTGCACGCGTCGGCGCCGTCGTTGCCCGCGGCGACGGCGAAGCTGACACCATCGTCGATGCCCCGCTGAACCGCAGCGTCGAGGGATGCGGAGATGCCGCCGCCGAGGCTCATGTTCGCGACCGCCGGCACACCTGCGGCGTGGTTGGCGACGACCCAATCGATGCCGCTGATCACGCCGGTTGTGCTGCCGGAGCCGCTGCAGCTGAGCACGCGCACGGGGACGAGGCTCACGCCCTTGGCGACGCCATACGTGCCGCCGCCGACGGTGCCGGCAACGTGCGTGCCATGGCCATTGCAGTCGGAGGAGCCGTAGCTGTCGCTGATGGCGGAGTAGCCGCTCAGCACGCGCCCGCCGAAGTCGGCGTGGCCGGGGAGGATGCCCGTGTCGATGATGTACGCGGTCACGCCGGCGCCCGTCTGCGTGTAGGTGTAGAGGCCGTTGAGCGGCAGCTGCCGCTGGTCGATGCGGTCGAGGCCCCACGTCGCGCCGGACTGGGTGGCGTCGATGCCGACAACGCGGTCGGGCTCGATGCGGTCGACGGCGGGGTCCTTGGCGAGCCGTGCCACCTGCGTCGCGGTGAGGTCGGCGGTGTAGCCGTTGATCGCGTGGGTGAAGACCGCCAGCGGCGGCGTGTTCGCGGCGGCGGCGAAGGCGGCGGGGCGCGTGCCGGGAGCGAGGGTGATGATGAAGCGTCCGGGGATCGCAGAGCCGATCTTGGCGCCGGTCGGGACGACACCAGCGCTCGTCGCATCGAGCGCACGGACCAGACGGTCGCGTTCGACGACCAGCACCTGCGGATCGTTGCGTAGGCGGGCGACATCGGCGGCGTCGAGCTCGGCGACAAAGCCGTCAACGCCGGCGCGGAATACGTCGGAGACCGGATTGTCGCGGCGCTCCTCGGCGGTCGCCTTGCTGCCGGCGTTTGCGCCGTCCTCCAGGATCACGACGTAGTCCTGCGCGGGGGCGGCCGCACCGGCAGCAGCGGCCGTGCCGAGGCATGCCGTCACGATCGCGAGGACGGCGAGAAGGCGGAGCGGGCGGTGATTCAGGCGACGACGCATGTGATGACCTCTGCACGGATGATGGCCGGGCCCCACGGAGATTCCGTGAAGTCCATGTTGTGCATCCATGAAGACGTGCGAGCGGGGATTTTCTGACGCCGTTCCGGGAGAATCCGCGACGGCGCTTCGCGCAACCCGCAGAATAGCGGCGAAACCGCTTGAACGCTGGGCTTCGGGTACCCTTATGCGCGGTGACCGTGACGCCGAACACATCCGTGGACTACGACGTCACGCGCATCCGCGCCGATTTCCCGATCTTCGGGCGGCAGGTGCACGGACGCGATCTGGCCTACCTCGATTCCGCCTCGACCTCCCAGAAGCCCAGGGCCATGCTCGACGCCGTGACGGACTTCTACTCGACGAGCAATGCCAACGTGCATCGCGGCGTCTACACGCTCGGCATCGAGAGCACCGATGCCTTCGAGGCGGCGCGCGATGCGGTGGCCCAGCTGATCAACGCGCCGTCGCGACGCGAGGTGATCTTCACGCGCAACACCACCGAGGCCCTGAACCTCGTCGCCAAGACCGTCGGCACCGAACGCTGTGGGCCCGGCGACGTGATCGTCAGCACCGTGCTCGAGCACCACGCGAACCTCGTGCCGTGGCAGGTGCTCGCGCAGCAGACCGGTGCGACGCTGCGTTTTCTCGACGTCGACGACCAGGGAAACCTCCAGCTCGATCAGCTCGACGCCATCGCGCGCGAGGGGAATGTCCGCATCGTCGCGGTCACGCACCAGTCGAACACGCTCGGCGTGCGTCCGCCCGTGGAGGCGCTGGTGCGCTGGGCGCGGACGCAGGGCGCGTTGGTCGTGCTCGATGCGGCGCAGACCGTGCCGAATCGTCCCGTCGACGTGCAGGCGCTCGACGTCGACTTCCTCGCCTTCTCCGGACACAAGACGCTGGCGCCGACGGGCATCGGGGTGCTCTGGGGCCGGGAGGAGGTGCTCGCCGCCACGCAGCCGTTTCTGACTGGAGGCGAGATGATCCGCTCCGTCGCCCTCGACCGAACCTCGTGGAACACGCTGCCGTGGAAGTTCGAAGCAGGCACGCCCGCGTACGCCGAGGCGGTAGGACTGCACGCCGCCATCGACTACCTGCAGGGTGTTGGCCTTCAGGCGATTGACGCGCACGAGCACGCGATCACCGAGTACGCACTCGGGTGCCTCAGCGAGGTCCCGGGTCTGCGCGTCGTCGGCCCACCCGACGCGGCCTCGCGCGGTGGCGTGGTGTCGTTCGTGCTCGACGACGTGCATCCGCACGACATCGCCGAGATTCTCGATCGCCACGCCGTCTGCGTGCGCGCCGGGCACCACTGCACCCAGCCGCTGATGCAGCGGCTCGGGCACACCGCCACGGTGCGCGCCTCGTTCTACCTGTACACGACGACCGACGAGATCGACCGACTCGTCGTCGGCCTGCACGACGTCCGCACGGTGATGGGGGTCTGAGATGGACGATGAGCTGTACCGCGAGAACCTGATGGACCACTACCGGCACCCGCGCAACCATGGGACGCTCGAGCACCCGGATTGCGAGGCCGAAGGCAAGAATCCGCTCTGCGGAGACGAGGTCGAGATCGACGTCGCCGTGGCCGACGGCCGGATCAGTGAGATCCGCTTCAGCGGCAACGGCTGTGCGGTCTCCCAGGCCGCGACCTCGATGCTGACCGAACTCGTGGCGGGGCTGCCCGTCGGGGAGGCTGCGGCGCTGCCGTCGCAGGCCATCATCGACGAGCTCGGCATCCCGCTTTCGGCCATGCGCGTGAAGTGCGCGGTGCTTGGCCTTGGCACGCTCAAGGTCGCGCTGCACCGCGGCGCCGGCACGCCGCTGCCCGCTGAGTGGGGTGCCGACGAGGACGAGCTCGTCTGGGGCTAGCCCGCCGGCACGTCGCCGAGCAGCCGCGCGCCACGCACGGCCAGCTCGAGGCGAAAGCGGTCGTCGGCGTGCTGCAGGTCGAGTGACGTCAGCTTCGCGATGCGCGCTAGGCGGTAGCGGACCGTGCGCTCATGGACCTCGAGCACGCGCGCGGTGGCGGCGACGCTGAGGCCCTCCTGGAGCCAGACGGATGCGGTCTCGATGTACTGGGGACCGCCGTTGCGGGCCGAGCGCAGGGGCGTGAGTGTCGCATCGACGAGCTCGCGCAGCGTGGTCTGATCCTGCGCGATCAGCGCCTCTGGCAGCACGTCGCCATACGGCACGACGCCGCGCAGGCCGAGGCGGCGGGCCATACCGAGTGCGCGGATCGCATCCGCGTAGGACGAGCGGATGCCGGGGATACCAAGCCCCGGACGGCCGAGCCCGGCGGTCTCGGGTCCGCGCGGCACGCGACCGCCGATGATCGCCACGATGCGTCCGCGCTGCGGGGCGGCCAACGCACCGGCGTCGTTGAGGCGATCGAGGATCGTCTCGTTCACCTCACCGACCAGGAGCACGCTGCGGCGACCAGTCAGCTCGACCCCCAGACGCGTCGCGAGTTCCTGCACCTGCTCCGGCGGCTGCTCCGACAAGAGTGCCTCGAGCAGCAGCGTGCGCTGGCGCTCCTCCTGCCGAATCGACTCGATCTGGCCGTCGGCGTAGCCGGCGCACAGCGCGCGCGTGCCGTCCCCCACCAGGCGCAGGTGTCCTGCGGGCGTGCGGCCTTCGGCGGCCAGCGTGACAGCCGCGACGGCCATCCACGCCTCGATCACGGTCGTCAGCGGCACCCCGGCGACACGGGCGCGACCCGCGCTGGTGGCTAGCCGGGTGCGGGAGCCGCTGGCCATCCGCTCGCCCGATCGTGCGAGGATCTGCAGCCAGGCGTCGAGGTCGAGGCCGGCCGCGCGGGAATCGCCGAGGTCGGCGAGGATCGCATCACGCGTCGTCAGCGGGGTCTTCTCGGGCACGGCGGAACGTTACCGGTTTCCGGCAAAGAGCGTCAGGGACCCGCAACCTGCGCGCGCACCGTCGCGGGGTCGAATTGCCACCGCACGACGCCGCCGACCTCCGAGCGCACCCCGCCCGCCTCGCGCAGGAACTGCGCCCACGGCCCCGGGAAGCGGGCATCGACGAGGACCCACGAGGTACGGGTGAAGGCGAGATAGCGCAGCAACTCCTGACGGGGATCCGACGGCAGCTGGTCGTTGTAGAACCCGTAGACGACGGGGTACGGCATGTACTCCGCGGGAATGGCGGCGGCGCTATAGCCACCGGCCATGCGATACCGCATCTTCGCCAGCGCCTGCCAGTACATGCCGTTGCCGCGGAAGGAGTACGGCAGGACCAGCACGACGGCGTCATCGGGGATCTCGGCGGTAGCCGCAGCCGACGTGATGCCCGGCGGCGTGTGCAGGTCGGTTCGCCAGAGGTCGGCGCGCGGAACCGGCAGCAGGCAGATCAGCGCGATGCCCGCGGTGACCAGACGCAACGCCACCACGGCGGGCTCGTCGCGCTGACGCGGGACGACGAACAGCGCGACGAGGATGCTGATGCCGAGCCAGGCGAAGACGACGATGCGCGTCGGCAGCGCGAGCTTGATCAGCGGCAGGTGGGTGAACAACTGCCATGGCATCGTCATGTGCGGGTCCCCGCCGATCGTGAGCCGCGCGCCGAGTGCCAGGACGATCGAGGCCAGGATCGCGAAGGCGATCACCCAGGCCCAGCGCTCCCGCCGCCAGCGGAGCAGGCCGCCGATCGCGACGACGATCAGGACCGGACCGAGATACCCGAGCTGCTCGGTGACGTTGCCGACGAACTGGAGCGAATCGCCCTGGAACCGCTGGCCGCCCGCCCACGTCACGATCGTCGGCACGATCAGATTCTTCAGATCCAGTGGGTAGAGGTCCGGACGGATGCGCTCATCGATCGGGTTCGGATGCAGCAGCGCGGCGATCAGGAGCGGCGAGACGATGGCCAACGCGATCGCATAGGCGCCCGCCAGCCAGGGCAAGGCCCGGACGATCCGCCCGCGCAGGTCGGCGGGCCCGAGGGCCAACGCGCACGCGAGCGTCAGGGTGCCGACCACCGTGGCCGTTGCCGCCACCTCGGTGAACGTCAAGAACTGCATCGCGATCAACGCCGCGAGCGCCACCATGCCCCGTCGCGGGCGTACCGATTGCTCGACCAGGCGGATCACCATCAGCACGATCAGCGGCAGCGCCCAGACCAGGGCGAGATTCACGTGGTTGAGGGTCTGTCCGAGCATGTACGACGAGAAGCCGAAGGCCCAGCCGCCGATGATTGCCGCCAACGTGCTGCGCGTGATGTGGCGGCAGAGCAGGTACGCCGTCCACGCCGCCAGAGCCGGTGCGGCGATCGCCAGCAGGTTGTACGAGGCGAGTGGCCCGGCGAGGGCGGTCAGTGGCGCCAGCAGGATCGCCGGTCCCGGGATCGTCGTCGCCCAGGCGAGGTTGAAGCCCTGCGGGGCGTCGATGCGGTCGGTCAGGAACGGCGCCTGATTGCCGGCGAGCGTTTCGACCCAGTGCACGAGCGACCAGGCGAAGAAGCCTTGGTCGCCGCCGAAGCTGCCGACCACCGCATCTCGTGGCGCGCTCAGCCAGAAGCGCCCGATCAGGACGACGGACGCCGCGGCGTAGCCAAGCAGCACCCAGAGCGGCTCGAGGCGTCGCATGCAGCGGAGTGTATGGAAAAAGCAGAGAGCCGGGCGGTTTCCCGCCCGGCTCTCCGGGTCGAACGCTGGTATTACGCAAGATGCGCTGCGGCTGGCGTGCCGCGGCCCCAACGCGGGCTAGGCGATTCCCTGTCGGTCCAGGGGCGCGCCCTTACGTGCGTCGACCTCCACTTGCCGTGCAGTCGCTATTCAGAACGGACCACCTCCTCTCCGCGGTGACCCGAAGGTAGCACTCGGCGGCGACCCTCGCCACACGGATTTCCGCTACTGGAAGTTCTTCCAGTACGCACTCGGCGTGGGGCCGACCTGGCCCTGGTACTTCGAGCCCAGCGCGCCCGACCCGTACGGCTTCTCGGCCGGCTGATCGAGGTCCATGAACGACATCTGGCCGATCTTCATGTCGGGGTAGAGCGTGATCGGGAGGTTCGCGACGTTGGCCAGTTCCAGCGTGACGTGGCCGTCGAAGCCCGGATCGATGAAGCCGGCGGTCGAGTGCACCTGCAGTCCGAGGCGGCCGAGCGAGCTCTTGCCCTCGAGGCGCGAGACGATGTCGTCGCCGAGCGTCACGCGCTCCAGCGTGGCGCCGAGCACGAACTCGCCGGGGTGCAGGATGAACGGGCCACCGTCCGTGATCTCGATCAGCTCGGTCAGCTCGGCCTGCTCCTGCTTGACGTCGATATGGCCGTAGCGGCTGTTCTTGAAAACGCGGAAGCGGCGATCGCAGCGGACGTCGATGGAGGCAGGCTGGATCAGCGCCTCATCGAAGGGGTCGAGACGGATGCGACCGGCCTCGATCGCCGTGCGGATGCCGCGGTCGGACAGAACCATTGCTGCGCAGCATTGCAGGCGCGGGGGACGTGCGGGGCGGCTCCTGCGCGGGTACGCTGCGCCTGTGAGCACCCGGGTCATTGCGCGGCGCTACACGCTGGAGGTGCCCGAGTCGGCAGCGCCCGGCAGCACCGTCTGGCGTGGGCGCGATTCGTCCAACGGCGGTGCCGTTGTGATCACGCTGCTCGATGAGCACCCCGAGGCCGACGCGACGCTGGCGGCGCTCGTCGCCGTCCGGCATCCGGCACTGCCCGTCGTGCTCGATCACGGCATCGACGGGGCGACGCGCTTCGTCGTGACCCCCGCCCGTTCCGGCCAGGCAGCTCGCGCTCGCCTGCTGGCGGCCGGTCGTCTCGGCGCCGCCGATGCGGCGGAGGTCGGGGCGGAGCTCGCCGACGCGCTCGCAGCGCTGCACGCGCGCGGGCTGGTGCAGGGCCAGCTTGATCTCGATCGCCTGGTTGCCGACGAGAGCGGCCCCCTTCGTCTCGAGGATCTTGCCACCGGTGGCCTCGCCCGTCCAGCCGATCAGCCCGACGACGACCTCCGCCAGCTCGCCGCGGTCTTGCGCGATCTGCTCGGCCTGTCTGCTGATGCCAATCCGCTGGAGGCCGACGGCGTGCCGCCGCGGCTCGCAGGGCTGCTGCAGAGCCTCGCGTCATTCACCCCGCCCCCGGCTGCTGACGCTCGTGATGCGCTGCGTCGGTTTGCGCGCGAGAGCGCCCCGGGCTGGGAGCCCTTCGCTGCCGGTGTCGGTGCGACGCCGCTGCCGCCCGTCGACGAGGTCCCTGCCCCGCCGCGCAATCGAGGCCTCAAGCTGCTCGTCGGCGCACTTGCCGTGGCTGTCGTGATCCTCGCCGCCGTCGTGGTGATGGGGGTGGTCGATCGGCGGGATGCCGATAATCGTGCTGCCGAGACGGCCCTGCCG
>CAINDT010000043.1 GCA_903847495.1 uncultured Actinomycetes bacterium | reverse complement strand
TGCGTGGGATGCTCGCCGACGCAGGCCAGCACAGGCGTGTGCCCCGGACGCGGCGTGGTGAACGCGGTCATCAACGCGGCGGCGGTCGCCCCGCCGCGGCGCCCGATCACGACATTCACGTGGCTGCCCCGCAACTGCTCGGGGCCGCCCCAGCCCTCGCCGATCGCGCCGTCGATGTCCCGTGCCATGGTGCCCTCCGCGTGGTGGTGGAAGCAGCCTATCCGAGGCAGTCGGCGACGGTCAGCCGGCACACGATCCGATCGGGGACGATCGGTGATTGCGCCGGTAGGATTGGTGCCAGTGGATGACGAGCAGCCACCTGAGCCGCGCCCCGCGCGGAGCAATCGCCGTGCGCCGCGTGCGCAGCCCGCGCCGCGACGGCAGTACACGGACAGCGACAGCAGCTTCGACTTCGAGTTCGAATTCGATGCGCCGCCGCGGCCACGACCGCGCTCGCGCAACCGCAAGCGCAAGCAGCAGTCGTCGGTGCGCCCGCTGCACGTGCTGCTGCTCGCAATCCTCGTGATTGGTCTGATCGCGTTCGCGGCGAAGGCGCTGACCGGCGGCGACGACGGCTCGACCGCCAATGCCAACGGCACCACGCAAACCGCGTCCGCGCAGGCGGCGGGCCAGCAGGACACGACGAAGACGGTCGCCACTGCCTCGAAGGCCGGTGGGAACGCCAAGGCCGCGACACCCGCGCCGCTGGTGCAGGCGCGCCCCGCGCCGACGTACCAGGCCGGCGCCAAGGCCATGGCCAACCAGCCCGGACTCGCAGCCGCGTCCTACGTCGCGCTGGACGTCGACCGCAACGAGATCATCCTCGCCTACGGCGACAAGGATCAACGGCCGATCGCCTCGCTGACCAAGATGATGACCGGGCTCCTGACGGCTGAGGCCGGCAACATGTGGCACCCCGTCACCGTCTCGGAGACTGCCGCCCAGGTCGAGCCCAACAAGGACGGGCTGATCATCGGCAACCGCTACCCCCGCGGCGTGTTGATGTACTCCGCCATGCTCGGCTCCAACAACGACGCCGCCGCGGCGCTCGGCGAGGATCTCGGCGGCGGCAGCTACGCCAAGTACTACCGAATGATGAACCGGCGCGCGAAGCAGCTTGGGCTCACCGACACGCAGTACGCAAGCTCCTCAGGCCTGAACGATGCGACCAACTGGTCGACGGCGCGCGACCAGGCGATCATGCTGGCGCGCGCGCTGGAGAACCCCACGTTCGCGAAGGCATCGGGCACGTGGCGGCACACGGTGCGCTGGAACGACACGGGTGGCAAGCGCACGTACGAGAATCACAACAAGATGCTGCAGAACTACCGCGGCACGATCAGCGGGAAGACGGGCTTCACCACCCTGGCCGGAGGCTGCCTCGCCGTCGCCGTCCGCCGCGGCGGTCATACGATCGTCGGCGTGATCCTCAACACGAACGACATCTGGGGCGACATGCCCAAGCTCATGGACGCCGCGTTCAAGCGCTCCCCGGCGTAGCCGAACACGCCACGCAGGCATGCGCAGCGCCGCCCATCCGCGGGTCGCTGATTTCCCGCGGAGCTAGTGGCCGAACTTGAGACGCGTCATCGCCAGCGCGGCGACGGCGAGCACGAGCGCGACGATCACGCCGATCCACTGGTACGGAACCGCGTCGATGCCCTTGAAGCCAAGGACGATCGCGACGCTGATGACAAGCGTGATCGCGAGGATGTACATCGCGATATGGGAGACCTTCTGATCCATACCCGGCAAGGTAGCAGCAGGTGCAACCGAGCGGTACCCGTCAGGCGCTCACCCGGTGCGTCTAGTCGCCGGCGACGAGATCCGCGAGCGGCGGACACGTGCAGACGAGGTTGCGATCGCCGTACGGCTGGTCGATGCGACGCACCGGCGGCCAGTACTTCTCCGGCCCCATGGTGGGGAGCGGATACACCGCCTCATCCCGCGTATACGGATGCGCCCAGTCGCCCGTCAGCATGTGCGCCGTGTGCGGCGCGTTGACAAGCGGGTTGTCGTCGGCCGGCCACTCGCCCGCAGCGACGCGATCGATCTCGCCCTTGATGGCGATCATCGCGTAGCAGAAGCGGTCGAGCTCGCCGCGGTCCTCCGACTCCGTCGGCTCGATCATGAGCGTGCCCGCGACGGGGAACGACATCGTCGGCGCGTGGAAGCCGTAGTCGATCAGTCGCTTCGCGACATCCTCGACGGTGACGCCCGTCTCCTTCGTGATGTCGCGCAGATCGATGATGCACTCGTGCGCTACGAGGCCATTCTGACCCGTGTAGAGGACCGGGAAGTACGGCGCGATGCGCCTGGCCATGTAGTTGGCGTTGAGGACCGCGACCTGCGTGGCCTGCTTCAGCCCGTCGGGTCCCATCAGGCGGATGTACGCCCACGAGATCGGCAGGATGCTCGCGGAGCCCCACGGCGCGGCCGCGATCGGCCCCGGCCCGGTCGACGGACCGGCGGCGGGCTGCAGCGGGTGGTTCGGCAGGAACGGGCGCAGGTGCGCGCGCACCGCGACCGGACCGACACCCGGACCGCCGCCGCCATGCGGGATGCAGAACGTCTTGTGCAGGTTCAGGTGCGAGACGTCGGCACCGAACTTGCCCGGCTGCGCGACACCGACGAGGGCGTTCATGTTGGCGCCGTCGACGTAGACCTGGCCGCCCGCGTCGTGCACGAGCCCGCAGATCTCGCCGACCGCCTCCTCGTACACGCCATGCGTGGACGGGTAGGTGATCATCAGCGCGGCCAGCTGGTCGCGATGCTCGGCGATCTTGGCCTTGAGGTCATCGAGATCGACGTCGCCGCGCTCGTCGCAGGCCACCACGACGACACGCATGCCCGCCATCACGGCGCTGGCCGCGTTCGTCCCGTGCGCGGAGATCGGGATCAGGCAGACGTCGCGCTGGTCGTCACCGCGGCTGCGGTGGTACGAGCGAATCGCCAGCAGGCCCGCGAACTCGCCCTGCGAGCCGGCGTTCGGCTGGAGGGAGACGGCGTCGTAGCCGGTGATCGCCACCAGCCAACGCTCGAGCTCGTTGATCAGCAGCAGGTAGCCGTCGGTCTGGTCGAGCGGCGCGAAGGGATGGATCGACGCGAACTCGGGCCAGGTCACGGCCTGCATCTCCGTCGTCGCGTTGAGCTTCATCGTGCACGAGCCCAGCGGGATCATCGAGCGGTTGAGCGCGATGTCCTTACCCGAGAGACGGCGCAGATAGCGCAGCATCTGCGTCTCTGAGCGGTACTCGTGGAAGACGGGATGCTGGAGGATCGCCTCCGTGCGCAGCAGGTCCTGCGGCAGCGCGTCGGACGTCTCGGCGTCGAGCACGTCGACGTCGCCCTCGCAGCGGAAGATCTCCCACAGCGCCTCAACATGATGGCGCTCGGTGACCTCGTCGAACGAGATGCCCACGACGTCGCGGTCGACACGGCGCAGGTTGATGCCGAACTGGCGCGCCTGCGCGATCACGATGTCCGCGTGGTGCGGAACGCGCACCTGGATCGTGTCGAAGAACGTGTCGTGGAGGACGTTGAGGCCGCCGCGGCGGAGACCCTCGGCGAAGATCGCGGCGAGGCGATGCACGCGCTGGGCGATCGCCCGCAGGCCCTCGGGACCGTGGTAGACGGCGTACATGCTGGCGATCACGGCGAGCAGCACCTGTGCGGTGCAGATGTTCGAGGTCGCCTTGTCGCGGCGGATGTGCTGCTCGCGCGTCTGCAGGGCGAGGCGCAGCGCGGGCGCGCCGTCGGCGTCGATCGAGACGCCCACGAGGCGCCCCGGCATCAGGCGCTCGAGCCCGTCGCGGACGGCCATGTAGGCGGCGTGCGGACCGCCGAAGCCGACCGGCACGCCGAACCGCTGCATCGAGCCGACGGCAATATCGGCACCGATCGAGGCCGGCGACGCGAGCAAGACGAGGGCCAACGGATCGGCCGCGACGACGGCGAGCGCCTCGCGCCGATGGAGCTCCTCGATCGTGCCGCGCCAGTCGCGCACGCGGCCGTCCGCGCCCGGATGCTGCAGGAGCGCGCCGACGAAGTCGCCGTCCGGCAGCCCTTCCTCGAGGTCGGCGACGACGACCTCGATGCCGAGCGGCTCGGCGCGCGTCTCGATCACGGCGATCGTCTGCGGCAGCGCGTCCGCGTCGACGAGGAACGCGCCCGTGTCCTTCTTGGCGTGGCGGAAGCACAGCGTCATCGCCTCGGCGGCGGCGGTCGCCTCATCGAGCAGCGACGCGTTGGCGCGCGGCAGCCCCGTCAGGTCGGCGACGACCGTCTGATAGTTGAGCAGCGCCTCGAGGCGCCCCTGCGAGATCTCGGGCTGATACGGCGTGTACGCCGTGTACCAGGCGGGATTCTCGAACACCTTGCGGAGCACCACCTGCGGGGTGTGCGTGCCGTAGTACCCGAGGCCGATCATCTGCGTCATGACGCGATTGCGCTCGCCGATCTCGCGCAGCTCGTCGAGCACTTCGATCTCGGTCGCGGCGGGCGGAATGTCAAGCGCCTCGCGCATCTGGATCGCCTGCGGCACGGCCGCCGCCTCGAGGTCGTCGAGCGAGGCGTACCCGAGTTCCTGCAGCATCGCGACCTGGTCGGCCTCGCGCGGACCGATGTGCCGCGTCGAGAACGGCGTGGCGTGCTCGAGCTCGAGCAGCGTCGGTCGCTGCGCGGCGGATGCGGAGTTCTTCGCAGTCATCTGCTTGGCCTTTCGCGTACGCGACCGTGGCGGTCGCACTCACCCTGGAAATGTCCCCGTGCGTCCCGACCGGAACCCTATCGCGACCCCTGCCGGTTGTGCCACTCACTCGACCGAATCTGGGCTATGCTCTCGCCTCGACTGGGGACGTAGTTCAGTTGGTTAGAACGCCGGCCTGTCACGCCGGAGGCCGCGGGTTCAAGTCCCGTCGTTCCCGTCACGCGAAGGGACCCGCAAGGGTCCCTTCGCCATTTCACGGGCCGGAGTTCTCGGCGGCAGCGCGCTGCGCGTCGCGCTCGCGCCGCGCCAACATCTTCTCCGAGATGCGCGGCCCCCGACCCGGCGCCGACCACGGACAGGCCGCGAGGCATACGCCGCAGCCGTACGTCTCCAAGAAGAACGGCGCGCACAGGTCGAAATCGACGTACCACTTCTCGACGCCACGCACCAACTGCTTCTCGTGCGAGATCGCGCCCGGCGGACATGCGTCGACGCAGATCCGGCAGCTCTGGCAGAAATCCTCTGAGGCGATGTCAACCGGCGCGTCGGGCTCGAGCGGCAGATCGGTGAACACCGCCGCGAGGCGGAAGTTCGAACCCAGCTCGCGGTTGATGATCGAGCCGTGCTTACCGAGCTCGCCAAAGCCCGCCTCGAGAGCGGCCGGCACCAGCAGGATCGGACCCGCGGACGGACCACCGCTCGCCTTGGCGTCCCAGCCGAGGCCGCGGATGTGATCGGCGAGCGGCTGGCCGACCTCCCAGCCACGGGTGTAGCCGTCGATCACGGTCAGCGAGGCCTCGGGCTCCGGCGCCTTGCGCAGCACCTCATAGTCCATAGCGACGCCGAGCATCACGATCCACGGGTAGTCGAACTCGTAGCCCTCGAACACCCACTCCGGATGCGGCGCGACGATGCCGACGAGATCGGCACCGCATGCGAGCGCCTGCCGCCGAATCTCCTCCGCGTTCTCGGCAGGCGTCCGCTCCACACGTTCCGCCGCAATCGGGGCGGGCTCGCGGGCCAGCACCTCCGTGCGATGCGCGCGCCGCTCCTGCACCGCGGGGATGCGCACGCCCTGCTCCCAGAACCATGCCTGCACGTCGTCGAACGGGCTCATCCCCGGCGGGTGCCAGAGGATCGGCAGCGGGCGACGGACTTCCGACTCACCCCGACCGTTGCGCTCGCTGCCCGACACGCCTTCCGGCCAGTGCGACAGCTGCTCGGACGATGGTTCGAACTGCGGATGCTCGCGCACAGGGCCTCCAAGTCGATAGGGCAAGGCTACCAGCGGACCGCGAGCTCGGCCTGGCCGCTTGACCGACCTTCCGACGCGACCGTATCCTCAGGCAGGAGCGAGAGGAGCGGCATGAGCGACCAGCCCACGGTGGTGTTCTTCCCCGAGGGGGCCTACGGCCCGACCAACAACTGCATCGGTATCGGCCAGGTGCTGCAGGAACGCGGCGTCCGCGTCGTGTTCATCCTCGAAGAGTC
>CAINDT010000042.1 GCA_903847495.1 uncultured Actinomycetes bacterium | reverse complement strand
CTGAGTCGCGCACCATCGCTCCCGGCGACCGCATTGCCCAACTGGTGCTGATCCGCCTGCCCACCGTGCGGTTTGCCGAGGTCGATTCCCTGCCCGACTCCACGCGAGGCGCGGGAGGCTTCGGCTCGACCGGGAAGGGCGCATGACCGGACCACGCATCCGCGTCGCCGGACTGCTGATCAACGGCGGCCGCGTCCTCTTGGTACGCCACGAGAAGGAAGGGCGTTCCTACTGGCTGCTGCCCGGCGGCGGCGTGGAGGAGGGCGAGCAGCTCGAGGACGCCGTTCGTCGCGAGTTCGCGGAGGAGTGCGGCCTCACACCGACCGCCGTGCACGGCCCGATCGCCCTCGCAGAGACCATCCCACCCCCGGAATCGACCGGGGGACGGCACATTCTGCACATGATCTTCGCGATCGAGACCATGCCGCACGAAGCCGAGCATCTCGTCTCGGCCGACGAGGCCGTGCTGGGGCACGCCTTCGTCGATCGCACGAGGTTGCACGAACTCGATCTCCGTCCCCCGATTCACGAGTACCTCACGCGCTATCGCCCGGGCGACCCGTTTGTCAGCCTTGGTCGCATGTGGATCGCCTAGCGGCGCCACCCGCGAGCACCTAACGCTGCTGCGCTCGTGCGACCTCAATCGCCGTGGTCACGGCCGCCATCTCCAGTCGATCATCGAGGGGATCGAGGACCGCGCTCAACCCGCGATGCTCGCACGCCCACGCGAGGATCTGGTCTGCCAGCCAGGGATTCTTCGGCAGCAAGGGACCGTGCACGTAGGTGCCGATCACCCGGTCGACCCGACACCCTTCGGCGAAGCCGTCCCCGTTATTGCCCCGACCGACGCGAACGCGCCCCAGCGCCTTGACGTCGGAGCCGAGCGTGGTGCGCCCCGCGTGGTTCTCGAACCCCACCATTTGATGCGTCGCACCACCGAGCGCGACGTCGACCACGACGTTGCCGATCAGACGATGCCGCCCGGCGACGGTCTCGAGGTCAACGAGGCCGGTTCCCGGCGTCTCCGCGCCACTCTGGTCGACATAGCGGTGACCCAGCAGCTGGAATCCGCCACAGACGGCGAGCAGCGGAACACCGTCGGCGATCGCCGAGCGCAGCGCCGGCGTCTGCGCGATCAGCGCGTCAGCCACCAGCGCCTGGTCGCGGTCCTGCCCACCGCCGATCAGAATGGCGTCGGCGCGCGCCGGATCGAGATCCTCGCCGAGCGCCAGTGGCGTGACCTCGACGTCGATGCCGCGCCAGCGGGCGCGCTGGGCGAGCACGCGGACGTTGCCGCGGTCGGCGTAGATCGACAGCAGTTCGGGGTAGACGGGAACGATGCGCAACATCAGCGTCGCTCCTCCCAGAATGGCTCCGTCAGTCCGCGATCGGCGAGCTGCCGGTGCAGGTCGAGCATCGCGGTGTACGTGGCGAGCACGTAGACGCGCTCACCCGGCGCCGCGTCCGCGACGGCCCGATCAAGCGCCACGTCGGTCTCGCGCAGGCGGTCGATGCGGTCGAGTGGTACGTCGGCGTAGCGCAGACGCACCGCGAGGTCTGCGGCTCGCCGACCACTGCAGACGATCGACGCTGCGGCATCGAGCGCACCCTCGAGGTCGATATCCCAGATCCAGCTGACGTCCCGACCGTCCGCGATCTGATCGTTGAGCGCCAACACGACATGCGCCCCCGGGAGATCCGGGGCGATCGCGCGCAGGGCCTCGTTCGCCCCCGTGGGATTCTTGAAGAGGATCAGGACCACCTCGCGTCCCTCGATGGCGATCCGCTCGAAACGGCCGAACGCGGCCCGGAACGTCGCCAGACGCGCGATGGCCGTGGCCGTCGGGACACCAAGCGCGTAGGCGGAGGCAATCGCCGCCAGCGCGTTCTCGACGTTGTAGAGCCCGGGCAGCGGCAGGGTCGCCTCTGTCGCCCCGTCGGGAGCGTCAACGCGAAACGCGGTGCCCGCCAAGCCCAGAGGGCGGACATGCCGTGCGGCGATGTCGAGGGTGCCACGCGTGTGATCGCCCGTCGGACAGTGGTAATCGCCCAGATGTCCAAGGTAGACGGCGTCGTAGGCGTACGCGCAGCCACAGCGGACGCAGGCGGTGGAGTCTGCGGCCTCATCGCGTTCGGTGAGCGACACGCCGGGATCATCGATGCCGTAGCGAATCACCGACGCACGGTCCGCGCCGAGCGCGTCGATGACGGGGTCGTCGGCGCCCAGCACGAGCGTCGTCTGCTCCGATAGCCCAGCGACCAGTGTCCGCCAGCGATCGGCAACCATCTCGAGCTCGCCGTGACGGTCGAGTTGATCACGGAACAGGTTCCCGAGGGCAACCACCCGCGGCGCGACGCCCGTGACGACAGCGGGCAACGCCGCCTCATCGACTTCGAGCACACCCATCGTCGCCGCCGGCGGCCGCTGCAGGAGCGTGGTGACCACGCCGGACATCAGGTTGGCTCCAGCGCCGTTGCGACAGATCTCCCGGTCGGCGCCAAGGATGTGGGAGAGCATGGCCGACGTGGTCGTCTTACCGTTGGTCGCGCTCACCACCGTCACACCATCCGAAAGCGCCGAGGCGAGTTCGGCGAGGCCCGTGGGGGCCAGCGTGAGGAACACCCGTCCGGGCAGGGTCGTGCCGCCGCCGCGGCCGGCGCTGCGCGAGAGCGTCCCGGCCAGTCGGGCAAATCTCCCTGCTGCTGCGGTGCGCGCGGTCACTGGACTGGATCGTATCCCGCGCGCGCGGCGGCGGTGACCACGCCCTCAGAACGTCGCAGCACCAGCATGGCGACCACGCTGAGGACGCCGACGAGCACGTACATCAGCCACGACGGGCCCTGCTGGGAGATGAACCCGGCGATGATCGGCGCAAGCAGCGAGCCGACCGCCCAGACGGCGTTGAGCATCCCGAAGGCGCCGCCCTCCCCGATCTTCTCGTCGCGGGTGCCGTCGGCGCAGGCGGCGTAGGCGATCGTGAAGATCGGGGCGGCGAGACTCATCACGATGATCAGCAGCGTGGCGTACCAGGGAATCCCGAACGGGACGAGCATCAGCACGACGATCGCACCGCAGATCGCCGGCAGGAGCACCAGCGCGCGGGTCTGGTTGAGTCGACGCCCCAGGCGGGCCACGACGAGAATCGCGATCACGGAGCAGATGCTCCCGGCTGTGAAGATCCAGCCGATCGTCGACGACGACAGGCCAGCGGCATCCATGTGCAGGGGGCCAAGGAGCTGCAAGGCAGCCATCATCAGCGCGACGAACGCGATCGACACGAACGCGATCTGGATGCGCCCTGGCTTGCCTGCCCGCCGGAGCGATTCGAACGGCCCCTGCGCTTCGTGCTCGCGCTTGGCGTGCGGATCGCCGCCCGGCTCGAACAGCGCCCACACGACGACCACGGCCACAAGGCCCCCCAGCACGCTGAAGGCGACGCCAAGGCCGACCGCGGCGACGATCGGTCCGCCGAGGAGGGGGCCGGCGATCGTACCCACGGTCGCGGTGGCGTTCGCGATCGACAGGCCGCGCGGTCGGTAGTCATCGCCGACCGCACCGCCGAGCCAGGCGAGACCGGCGGACCACGTAACCGCCGAGCAGGCGCCCTGCACGACGCGGACCAGCAGCAGCAACACGAACGTATCGGCCAAGGCGATCGCCGGGGCGGCGAGTATGAACACCGCGGCTCCGATCAGCGTGAGGCGGCGAGCGCCCAGCCGGTCCGCCAAGTGCCCCGCGGGAATCGCGAACAGCAGCACCGAGAAGCTGTAGATGCCGAGGATCACACCCGACTGGTCGTCCGACAGGCCGAGCTCGTCCTGCCACACCGGGACGAGCGGCACGGCGGCAAGCCACGTGATCATGTCGAGGAAGATCAGGCTCGAGATCAGCGCCGTCAGTCGGCGCGGCGAGACGGGTCGACGGGCGGCCACGGGGTGCCCCTATCCGAGCAGCACGCGGTCGAGCGCCATCGCGAAGAAGATCCCCGCCAGATAGAGCAACGAGAACCGGAATGTCTCGCGGGCGATGTCGATGTCGCCCGCCCCTCGATGCAGGCGCACGGTGTACTGCAGGAACCGCAGCCCCAGGAGGAGCGCGATGACGCCGTAGATCGGGCCCAGCACCTCGTCGGTGACACCCAGCCACCACAACGGGAGCGGCACGACGGAGAACGCCAGCAAGACGACCGTGTAGGCGACGATCTGCACGGTCGCGGCGCGGATCCCCGCGACGTTCGGCAGCATTGGCACGCCGGCGTCGGCATAGTCGTCGAACTTGACGATCGCCAGCGCCCAGAAGTGGGGAGGGGTCCACAGGAAGATGACACCGAACATGATCAGCGCCGGCCAGCCGATCTCGCCCGTCACCGCTGCCCAGCCGACGAGCGGCGGCATCGCCCCAGCAGCTCCGCCGATCACGATGTTCTGCGGCGTTCGGCGCTTCAGCCACATCGTGTAGACGAGGACGTAGAAGAGATTGCCCGCGAGCGCCATCGCGGCCGCGAGCGGCTGCCCGGTCAGGAAGACGAGCACGAGCACGCCCAGAATCGTCAGGATGATCCCGAAGATGATGGCGGGACGGGGCTCCACGCGTCCCGCGGCGACCGGACGCTCACGGGTGCGCTCCATGCGGATGTCGAGGTCCGGTTCCAGCGCGTGGTTGATAGCGCTCGCGCCACCGGAACTGAGCCCCATGCCGAGCAGGGCAGCCGCGAGCAGCCACAGCGGCGGCAGGCCGCCCTCGGCCCAGACCATCGCACCGACCATGGTGATCAGCAGGAGCACCATCACGCGCGGCTTCGTCAGCTCGAAGAAGTCGAGCAGGACCGACGGGCGCGGTGCTGCCACAGGCTCAGCAGCCACAAGGAACCTCTCGGATCGGGCGCACGCTCACGGCAGGCATCGTATCCGAGGACATTGAGCGGACGGTCAGCCGCTGCTGCGCCGGCTCATCATCAGCAGGTCGCGCAGCGCGATGCCCATGCAGACGCCGCCGGCGAAGATGATGCCGTGCTGGAGGTAGTGAATGGCCGCGTTGGTCTCGACGGCGTTGTCGACGGGCGGCAGCAGCGCAACGACCTGACAGAGCAGTCCGATGGTGCCGAGGATGAGAGCGCGCATGGGCGAGAGCAGACCGGGCATGCATCGCAGGCTACCATTGGCGCATGGACGCCGATCTGCCTGCCCGCGAGGTACTGGTCCGCGACGCGCTGCGCGACGAGCTGTCCCGGGTCGACGCCGACGTCGTCACCGCCATCGGACGCGCGCTGGAACGCGATCAGGACCGGCTGACAGGCGGATCATGGGGCATCGACGATGCCGACGGCTGCCTGCTCACGCTCGCCGCCCGTGAGCTCGGTCTCGAGCACGGCGAGGAACTCCTGCACACGTCTGTCGCGGCGGTGCGCATCCCCGTGCTGTTCGACGAGGTCTGGTCGCTGATCCTCGAGCGGACGGGCGATCCAACGGCCGCCCGCGCGATCACCCACCGACTCGTGGTCGAGGCCCTGGGACTGCAGGCGGATCAGGCTGGTGGTTCGGACACCGCCGTCGCTGCCGCAGCACCGGACGACACCGCGCGCATCGCTCTGCCCAGATAGCGGTAGAGGTGCCACTGGACGATCACGGCCCACCAGACGCCCGTGATCACGTGCAGGTAGTCCACGCTGGTGAACGCGCCGCCTGACGGTTGCAGGAGCATCAGGGCACCAGTGATGGCGATCGGGACGCCGAGGCCCAGCATCGTGATGGAGGCGATGGCGTCCTGCGGGCGGCGAGCCTGCACGCGCCGCAGGATTCGCCGCCACCCGAGTTCCCCCGATTTGATCGCCACGAGCAGCAGAGCGGCGACGCTGATCACCGTGTGCGACCAGATCAGCCAGTCGGGCGAGGCCGTGCTCCGCAGGGACAGCGTGTAGATCCAGAGGCCCGTCAGAAAGGCGAGGATGATCGGCGCGAGCGCGATCAGCCCGATCAGCGCCGTACGGCGCCGCACGGGACCGCTGCGCAGCAGGCGCTCGGCCTGGTGCTCGCGATTCCACTCCTCGACCTGCTCATCGGTGTAGTGCGACGGCGGCTGCTGTGACGCCCAGACGGCGAGCCGTGCAAGGAAGATGAACGCGACAACCGGCGGCAGCAGGTGGGGGAGGTGCGTGAGGACCCAGATGACCACCCCGGGTCACCTCCGACTCAGCTGCTGGGCAGGCAGTACACGACCGTGAACAGGATCACCCAGACGATGTCCACGAAATGCCAGTAGACGCTGATACCCAGCAGGCCGACGTGTGAGTCCTTCGTCCAGCGCCCACGAACCGCGCGGATCATGCCGAGCCCGAGCAGCAGGAGGCCGACGAAGACGTGCAGGCCGTGCAGACCGGTCAGGGAGAAGAAGATCGCACCAACCGACGTGGTCTGCGGCGTGAAGCCGATCGTCATGTACTCGTGCACCTGCAGGCCGAGGAAGACCGCGCCGAGGACGAACGTCGCGAACAGCCAGGCGAAGACGGGGCCGCCCTTGCCCTTCTTGTCGAGCGACAGGAGCGCGAACTCGCACGTGAACGACGAGAGCACGAGGATCAACGTGTTGATCGAGGTCGGCTCGAACGGGATGTCGAACTCGCCCGGCCACTCGACGCCACGCGCAAGGCGCAGGTTGGCGTAGTACATGAAGAACGCGCCGAACAGCGCGAGCTCCGAGATGAGGAAGATGATCAGCCCCATCACGCAGACGTTGAGGTTCGTCCGGTACGGCTGGATCTTCGGGGTGCTCATGTCTGCAGCGGCCATGGGGGTGCTCCTCTATCTGACCGGCGCTACGCGCCGACCTTCTCCGTCTCGGCCGGCTGCTCGTCGGGGAAGATGGCGTGCTTCACGCCCTCCTCGCCGTAGCGGTACGGGCCACCGATGACGCGCGGCGTGGTCGGGAAGTTGAACGTCGGCGGCGGCGACGAGACCATCCACTCGAGCGTGAGGCTGCCCCAGGGGTTGGCCCCGGCGGGCTTGCCATGCCGAGCGGAGTGGACCATGTTGTAGACGAAGATCAGCGTGCTGGCACCGAGGATGAAGGCGGAGATCGTGATTACCGTGTTGCTCCAGCCGAACTGCGGCGCGTAGTCGGCGACGCGGCGCGGCATGCCCTCGAGTCCCTGGTAGTGCATGGGGAAGAACGTGCCGTTGAGGGCGATGAAGGTGATCCAGAAGTGCCACTTGCCGAGCTTCTCGTCGTACATGCGGCCGGTCACCTTGGGGAACCAGTGGTACAGGCCGGCGAAGACGGTCAGCACCGAGCCGCCGAACAGCACGTAGTGGAAGTGAGCGACGATGAAGTACGAGTTCGTGATCGAGAGGTCGAACGGCACCGAGGCGAGCATGACGCCGGACAGACCGCCGATCACGAACGCGACGATGAAGCCGAGCGCGAAGAGGTTGGCCGTGGTCAGGCGAACCACGCCACCCCACAGGGTGCCGACCCACGAGAAGATCTTGATGCCCGTCGGGACGGCGATCAGCAGCGTGGCGAACATGATCGGCACGCGCAGCCAGGACTGCATGCCCGAGGCGAACATGTGGTGGGCCCACACGGAGAAGCCGAGCACGGCGATGCCGGCGGACGAGAACGCCACGGCGCGGTAGCCGAACACCGGCTTGCGCGCGTGGGTGGCGATCACCTCGGAGATGATGCCGAACCCAGGCAGGACCATGATGTACACGGCCGGATGCGAGTAGAACCAGAAGATGTGCTGGTAGGCCAAGGCCGTACCACCACCGTCCGTGGTGAAGAAGTGTGTACCCATCTCGCGGTCGAACATCGCCATGAACATCGCGCCGGCCACGAACGGCGTGGCGGCGACGACGAGCGCCGAGGTGGCCAGGTTGGCCCAGCAGAGCAGCGGCATGCGGAAGAGCGTCATGCCGGGCGCCCGCATCGCGACGATGGTGACAAGGAAGTTGACCGCGGTGGCGATCGAGGAGCTACCGGCGATGATCACGCCGATCTGGAAGAGCGTCTGACCGAAGGGGCTCTGGTCCTGCAGTGTGGGGTAGGCGGTCCAGCCCGTGTCGTAGGAGCCGTACGCCCAGGCCGACAGGAGGATCAGACCGGCGAGCGGCAGCAGCCAGAAGGAGACGGCGTTGAGGCGCGGGAAGGCCATGTCGTCCGCGCCGATCATCAGCGGGATCACGTAGTTGCCGATACCGGCGAACACCGGGACCATGAAGGTGAAGATCATGATCGTGCCGTGCGACGAGATCAGCTCGTTGTACGTGCCGTTGGTGATCGACTGCATGCCGGGCTTGGCGAGCTCGGCGCGGAACACCTCGGCGAACATGCCGCCGACCAGATACATGATGAACGTGAAGATGATGTACTGGATGCCGATCACCTTGTGATCGGTGTTGAACTTGAAGTAGTCCCGCCACGACTTGGCACCGTGCTGGGAGTGGTCGTTCGGATCCAGCTCGCCGCCGGTGATCCACGTCCACCAGTAGTCCATGCCGCCGATGCCGACGATGAAGCCGACGCTGCCGAAGATGTAGGCGACCGTCAGGAACGTGTTCTCCTGCATGACCGGGTCCATGTTGAAGATCGCGCGGGCAGCGAACGTGACGAAGACCGCGAGCGCCGCGAACAGCGGCGTCGTCCAAAGGCAGCGCGCGAGCGTGGGGCGCAGAACGGCGGTCATCGGGCAAACCCTCCCCGGGTCGTGTCAATCAGATGCTGGTTGGGGGTCACGATGCGGCCGCCTCGGACTTGGTCTCCGCGACCCACTTGTCGAAGTCGGCCTGCGAGACCACCTTGACCTTCGACACGAGGTTGCTGTCGACGGCGCTGTTCATCTGCGTGTGGCCGACGCCGCAGAGGAAGGCGCAGACGATGTCGAACTCGCCGATCTTCGTCGGCGTGGCGGAGGCGTAGTTGGTCTGCGCGGGAGTCGCACCCATCTGCATGCGCCAGGCAGGCACCCAGAACGAGTGCATCACGTCGACCGTGGTGATGTCGAAGGCGATCGGCACGTCGACGGGCACCACGAGCTCCTGGCTGTCCTTGATGCCGATGTCCTCGTTGAGGTAGGTGTACTTCCAGCCGAACTGGTAGGCGGAGATGTGGATGCGCTGACCGCTCTTCTCGGCCGCACCGCTGACGTTGTTCGCGTTCAGCAGGTTCCAGCTGACGAAGGCGACGGCGAGCACCAGGATGAACGGGATCACCGTCCAGACGATCTCGAGCCAGGTGATGCCGTGCAGGTTCGAGCCGTCGCGCGTGTCGTTGGGGCGCGCGCGGAAGCGGATGACCGCCACCAGCAGGATCAGCGTGACGATGCCGAAGATGATGCCGGAGAACCAGAGGAACGCGGAGTAGAGATCGTCGATGCCGCCGGCCTGCGCGGACGCCTCTTCCGGCAGGGTGCGCGTGAGGATCAGGATGACGCCGATGACCGCGCCCACGACGGTGCCGAGAATCGAAAGGGTCAGGACACTCAGGGACTTCACCGGATGGTCGCCTTTCGCGCGGGCAGATGAGGTGTGCGCAACATGCCGAGGCATCCTATCGCCATATTCGGACGCCCCGCAACATCGTATGCATCGCCACGAGCCCAGCAGAGGGGTCCGGGCTGGCGCTCCGCGCCGGACGCGGTATGCTCCGGGCACGCCGGAATCGCGGCGAGATCCAGCTGGAGGAGCACTGCCCCCGATGAGCGCTGACAACGAGACCCTCGCCAATCCGATGACCCAGCTCGACTACGCCGAGCGCAAGCTCGAGGATCGGGACACCGGTACGCAGTCGGCTGCGGCGCTGCTGTCGGGCCTGGCCTGCGGCCTCGGCGTGCTGTCGCTCTGGTTCGCGCCGATGATCCTCGGCTTCGTCGCGATCGGCTGCGCCATCCTCGGTCTGTCGATGTCGGGCACGCGCGATCGCATCGGCAAGATCGGCCTCGTCATCGCCGTCATGGGCTGGCTGATCGGCTCGATCCTCGCCGTGCTACTCGGCAACTCCGTCGTCTCGATCAATCTCGCGTAGTCGGCGCGACGCGGTGGCGCACCTGCCGCAGCCGCTCGCTGACCTCCCGGTGCGCGTCGAGGCCTGCGTCCTCGAGCCACTGGCGTTCGCGACGCCGCGCTTCGAGCGCCTCACGACCGTCGTTGCCCTGACCGGCGGAGAGCACGTCGGCCGCGGTGAGGACGTGGCCTACGAGCCCGACACCCAGCATGAGCACCGAGCCACCGCGCCGTTCACGCTGACGGGGACGGCCACCCTGGCGGAGTGGAGTTCCCGGCTCGACGACATCGCATTGTTCGCCGCGGAGCCGACCAACCACGCCTCGCACGACTACCGCCGCTGGGCCTACGAGTCGGCGCTGCTCGACCTCGGACTGCGCCAGGCGGGGACGACGGTCGGCGCGTTGCTCGGGCGCGAGCCTGCACCGGTGCGCTTCTGCGTGTCGTCGGGACTCGGTCCCGACGCGTGGCTCGCCGTCGATCCCGCGATCGAGTTCAAGCTGGACGCGGGGGAGGACTGGACCGCCGAGCGGGTCGCCGAGCTCGAGGCGCTGGACCGCGTACGTGTCGTGGACATCAAGGCCCACTACGGCGACGCCTGGGGGCTCGCACCCGAGGCCGCACGGCACCAGCTGGAACTCGTGCTCACGGGGATGCCTGACGTCGTGATCGAGGACCCGCCGGTCGATGATCATGCGCTGGCGCTCCTGGCCGGGCAGCTCGGGCGGGTCGCGTTCGATGCGCCGGTGCACGCGCTCGCGGACATCCTGCACCTTCCGCAGACGGGCTGGATGAACATCAAGCCGTCGCGCTTCGGCACGATCGCACGCCTGCTGGAGGCGATCGACCACTGCGAGCGGCACGACATCCGCCTCTACGGCGGCGGGCAGTTCGAGCTCGGCGTGGGGCGGCGACAGATCCAGGAGTTGGCGGCGCTGTTTTATCCGGACGGCCCCAACGACGTCGCGCCCGGTGCGTACAACGCGCTGACCGCCGAGCCCGGACTGCCGCAGAGCCCGCTGACGGGCTTCGGCCTGAGCGCCGGCTTCGGCGCCTGACCGGCGTCAGACGAGCAGCGCGATCACCACGAAGCCGACCGCGAACAGGACGACGGCGCCGACGGCGATGGTGAGGAGCGGGAGAGAGGTCGCGATGAAGAGCGCCCCGGCGATCGCGCCGATGGCGAGCGACAGGACCATGGCGATCTCGAAGAGCGCCTTGCGGTCCTGGGCGACCTCGGTGTCCACGACCTAGGTGCGGTCGGCGGGCGGCGCGGCGGGATCCGCGGGATCGATGGCCGGCGTGGTCGCCTCGGGCGCAGGCAACGCGGCCTCGGCTGCGACCTCCGGTGCCGGCTCGCCCTCGACGCCTTCCTTGAAGGCGTTGGCCGTGTCGCCGAGCATGTCGACCCGGGCCTTGGCGGCATCGCCGGCCGTCTTGGCGGCCTTGCCGAGCGACGACTGCGGCTCGTGGTCCTCGTTGGTAACGCCCTCGCGAATGTCGCGGGCGGAGTCGGTCACGGCGCGCGTCGCGCGGCCGATCGCGGTCTGCGGTTCGGCGCCCCCGGCGGACGACTTGGCGTCATCGGCCAGACCGGCGACGCTCTCGCGCGCCTCCTTGGCAGCGTCGAGCGCGCTGGTGCCCACCGCCGCAGCCTTCTCCTTGCCGGCCACCGTGGCCTGGTAGATAGCGGAGTCGGTGTTGGCCTCTTCGCCCATGCTCGTCTGGAGCTCCTGCGCGGCGCCCTTGATGCCGGCGCCGGTGTCCTTGACGCGATTGGCGCCCTTGCGGAACAGCTTCTTGCTGCCACCGACGCCGAAGATCAGGAACCCGACGACGACGACGAGTGCGATGTGCCACGGGGAGAGACTGCCCATGCGCGAATCCTAGCGGTGCAGGTGCCGGGGTGTGCGCTACGCGCGGCACACCCCGGCACGTCACCGAACTAGCCCTTGCTGGTGTCCAGCGTGATCGGGCGGCCGTTGATCGGCTGCACCGGGCGCGCATTGGCGTTGTACACGGCCTCGAAGGCCGCGATCTGCGACGCGCTCAGCAGCACCGGCTGCTTCATCACGATCCACGAGACGCCCTCGTTGCAGCCCGGCGTCGTGAGACTGCCCGCGAAGCGGTAACTGCGCCGATCCTTCGGCAGCATTGCCGCCCAGTCG
>CAINDT010000041.1 GCA_903847495.1 uncultured Actinomycetes bacterium | reverse complement strand
GGCCGCGAGCAGTGCGAGCGCGGCGACGATCAACGCGAGCGCCCAGCCAACCGTGGAGTACCCGGTGTAGAGCAGGACGGACGAGACGGTCAGGAAGACCGCGCCGATGATGTTGGCAAAGCGGGGCAGGCGCGCATCCTCGATCCGGCCCTCGCCGAGGCGCGGCTGGAGCACGTCGAACCAGAGGCGACAGGGCAGGCAGAAGCGGCGGCCAAGCGTGAGGCCGGCGATCAGCTGCAGTGCGAGCAGCACGACGATCCACTCCTGCTGCAGCAGGAAGGCGATCAGCGCGCCCACGCCGACGATCGCCTGGTTCGTGCGCGGACCGCGCGAATCGATCACGTTGGTGACCAGATACGGATCGACGGTGCGGTAAGGAGTACTCATAGTTCCTATAACGGTACTGCATGTCACACGCATTCCCTGTCTGCGGAGATTCCGCAGCGACACGCGGATGCACTGCTGAACCACGGCTGGTCCGCGGCGTCACCATGCTGGCACCGTCATGCGCAGCCTCATTCATCCGGCGACCGTCATTGCCGTGATCGCACTGCTCGTCGCCTTGGGCGGCACGAGCTACGCCGTCACGCAGCTGCCGAAGGAGAGCGTGGGGACCGAGCAACTGCAGGACGGAGCGGTCGGGCCCATGAAGATCAAAGCTGGAGCGATCACCGCGGGCAAGATCCGCAACGAGAATGTCACGAGCCAGAAGATCCGGAACGGGACCATCCAGAGATGGGACATCGGCTGGTCGACGTGGAACGGCCTGCTGGGTGCGCGCGGACCGCAGGGCGCACAGGGCGAGACGGGACCGGTGGGACCGATCGGCGAGACCGGGCCGCAGGGTCCCACCGGTGCGACGGGTGCGACGGGCAGCACGGGGGCGACGGGACCGCAGGGGCCAGCCGGCCCGCTCGCCAACCGCGCCTTTGCGTCGTTCTCGAGCACGGTGACGCAGACGCTCAACAACACCGGCGGCAACGTCAACCCGGCGCCGATCGCCCTCACCGTCTCCGACGCCTGGAACGAGGGCGTCGTGCGCAGCACGGCCGGCGACGCCGTCTGCGTGACGGCCGCCGGCGTCTACAACTACCAGTTCTCCCTGCAGGTCACGAAGTCCGGCGCCGGGAACGACTACATCGACATCTGGCCGCAGATCGGGACGGACGGCGGTGCGTACGCCAACGTCCCGTGGAGTGACACGGAGCTCGCGCTGACGGCCAACGAGCGCACCGTCGCCGCGTGGAACTTCTTCTTCGGGCTGGCGACGGGCGAGTGCGTGCGCCTGATGGTCTACTCCTCCGACAGCACCGCGTCGGTCATCGCCCTCCCGGCGCAAACCGGTCCGCCCGCGACGCCTGCCGTACCTCCGGCGATCGTCACAGTGCGTCAGGTCGGCTGACCGGCGCGACGTCGTTTGTCCGGCTAGGCTCCACGCATGGACCGCCTCCGCACGACCACGACCGACAACTGGCTCGACGATCCGTATCCCAGCAGGGCTTTCCAGCGCGTCCGCGAGTTTGCGCCGACGGCGCGCGTCGCGAACGACTCCGGCGTGGTGCAAGCACTGCCCGTTGAGCTGCGCGATCTCGGTGGTGTCGAGGTGGAAGCGGCCGACGGCGGCACCACGACCGTCGATCGGCAGTTCGACGCCTCGAACGGCGAGGGGCTCGTCGTGCTGAAGGATGGCGTGATCGTCTACGAGCGGTATGCCAACGGCATGACTGAGCGCACGCCGCACCTGTGCATGAGCGTCACGAAATCGTTCGTCGGCGCGATGCTCGGCATCCAGGTCGGCAAGGGTCTCGTCCGGATGGACCAGCTCGTGACCGACCTTGCACCCGAATTCATCGGCACGAGCCTCGATGGCGCCAACGTGCGCCACGTGATCGACATGACCGCCGGTACCGAGTTCGTCGAGGACTACGACCTCTACGAGGATCCCAGTGCCTCGAATCCGCTGATCGACTACGAGCGCCAGACCAGCTATCGCCGGCTTGGTGGTGCGGAGCCGCTCGGCATGTACGGGCACTTCCGCACGTACCCCAAGACACGCGAGCACGGGACGAATTTCGACTACCGCTCGGTGCTCACGAACATCGCGGCGCGGATCGTCGAGAACGTCACCGGCCAGCGCTACGTCGATGCGCTCACGGAGCAGCTGTGGGTGCCGCTCGGCATGGAGTTCGAGGCCGACATGATGCTCGATGTCGTCGGCAATGCCGTGGTGGACGGCGGGTTCTCCTGCGCCACGCGTGATCTTGCGCGCTTCGCCCTCGCGTACCAGCGTGACGGGCAGGGCGTGATCCCTGCCGATTGGGTTGCGGACACCCGCGACGGCGACGACGAGGCGGTGCGCAACTTCGCGGAGAGCCCGACCATGACGAACGCCGATCGCGCCGGGTGGAGCATGTACCGCAACGCCTTCTGGGTGATCGAGCGCGGCGTCGCGTACACCGGCTCGGGCATTTACGGCCAGCACTGCTTCATCGACCACCGCACCGGCGTGGTGGTCGCCCGCTTCTCGACCTACCCGGTCGCCTATCCCGTCGACCAGTGGAACGAGACGATGCGCGCGATCATCGCGCTCTCCGAGGCGCTCGCGTAGGAGCTAGCGCTGCCAGACGGCGTCGAGGTTCTCGACGTCGCCGAGGATGCCGCTGGCCGGCGAGTCTGCGTGGATCTCGGCCTCAGGGAGCACGAGCGCCTGCTCGACGACCGCGCCCTGCTCGATCACGGCGCGCTGGCCGATCACGGCTGGCCCGATGATCGTCGCGCCTGAGTGCACCTCGGCGCCCTCGCCGATCAGCACGGGCCCGGTGATGACGGAATCGGGCGAGACGTTCGGCAGTCCGCAGTCGCTGTCCATGATCAGGTCGCCATCGGGATCGACGTCGACGGCACCGGCGGCGATGGCGAGGTTCGTCGCGAGGAGCTCCTCGAGCGAGCCGATGTCGCTCCAGAACGCGTCGGTCACCCAGGCGCGCACGTCGGCGCCGGCGGCGACGAGGCGGGGCAGGATCTCGGAGCCGAAGTCGCTCTGTCCCTCGGCGGGGATCTCGTCGAAGATCGCGGCGTTGAAGCAGTAGACGCCAACGTTGACGAGGTCGC
>CAINDT010000040.1 GCA_903847495.1 uncultured Actinomycetes bacterium | reverse complement strand
CCGCTGCACCTCCGGGAGGATGTGCGACGAGAGGAACACCGTCCGCCCCTCCGCAGCGGCCTCGCGCAGGAGCGCGGCGACCTCCTGCTGCACGAGCGGATCCAGACCGGACGTCGGCTCGTCGAGCAGCAGCAGATCCGGCCGGTTCATCAGCGCCTGGACGATGCCGAGCTTCTGACGGTTGCCACGCGACAGCGTGCGGATCGGACGCGTGACGTCCGCCTCGAGGCGCTCGATCAGCGCCGCCCTGTCCGGCGGGTCGGGCGTACCGCGGAGGGCGGCGAAGTACGCCAGGAGCTCCCGGCCCGTCATCCGCTCGTACAGCCGCAGATCGCCCGGGATGTAGCCGACGCGCCGGTGGATCTCCATGGCGGATCGGTGCGCGTCGAGCCCGAACACCCGGAGCGTGCCGCTGGTCGGCCGGATCAGATCGAGGATCAGCCGGATCGTCGTCGTCTTGCCCGCGCCGTTCGGCCCGAGGAAGCCGAAGATCTCGCCCTGCCCGATCTCCAGCGTGACGTCCTCGATCCCGCGGGACGCTCCATAGGTCTTCGTCAGACCCTCCGCGGCGATCACCGGACCCATGCCGGTGAGGGTCACACAGCGAACGCCCCGGTGATCCGTTGGCGTCCGCACGTCGTCACCGGGAAACCCGCTGCCGGCGCGCAGGTTCCGGATGGGGTCTGACCCCAATCGGAACGCGCCAAAGCCGATCGGGCTGCTCCTCCCCTCCTCACGGCATGCGACGTTGCCCTGTGTCGGCGATCGCCCATCGCGGAACCACACGATTCGTCGTCACGGCGTCGAGCGTCAGCCGGCTGTCTCCACTAAGCGCAGCACGCGCCCTCGCTGCAGCACTACGAGCGGCCGCCCCGCACCGTCCTTGCCGAAACTCACGATGCCCTCGAGCGGGCCGCCGAGCTGATCGGTGATCTCGCGCGGGCGTCGTGCAGCTGTCGCGCTCGCGGGCAACGTCCAGACGCGCCCGGAGCAATAGTCCGCGTAGACGTAGCGCTGGTTAAGTAGGGACTACTGCGGATCGCGGATCACGATCCCGCCGGTGACGGAGCAGCCCGCGTCGTGCGAGTACTCGGCGATCGGTGCCTGATAGCGCGGGAGGTCGACCGCCGGCCCATCCCCGTAGGGGCGGGAACCCTCGTAGCGGTTCCAGCCGAAGTTGACGCCCGGCGCTAGGGTCGAGGAGACGCGATTGATCTCTTCCCACGCGCCCTGACCGACATCGCCGATCCAGAGCGTGGTGCCGTCGAAGCTGTAGCGCCACGGGTTGCGGAGGCCGAGCGCCCACACGGCCGGGCGCGCGCCGGGTCGGGCGGGATCGAGCCGCAGCATCTTGCCGAGCAGGCTCTGCGGGTTCTGCGCGCGATCGCCGGGGTCGCCACCCGACCCGCCGTCGCCGAGACCGACCCAGAGCTTCCCGTCCGGTCCGAAGGCGAGGTGCCCGCCGTTGTGGTTGGCGAACGGCTGGCGGACACGCAAGTACACGACGCGGTCGATGAGCCGGCCGCGGCTCAGGCGATAGCGCTCGATGCGCGTGGCTCCGGCGGTGTCCGTGAAGTTGAGGAAGACGCGTCGCGAGCGGCTGAAGTCTGGCGCGAGCGCGATGCCAAGCAGGCCCTGCTCCCCGCCCTTCGCGATACGGCTCCCGAGATCGAGGACGACCTGCCTGCGCGCGCCCTGCTGCAGGAGCACCTGGCCACTGTGCTGCTCGAGGATGAAGAGCCGCGCGTCACCGGGAGCAGCCGCGACGGCGACGGGGCGGTCGAGGCCGGTTGCGACGGTGCGGAACCCAACCTCTGCCCGCGCCTGCGGAACACCGACGACCAGCAGCGCGCCTGCGAGCAGAAGGGTCGTGACGAGCAGGTAGGCGGCGATGCGGCGCATACCGTTTCCACCCTACAACCAGAACCGAGGCAGACGGCGGACCGGTCGGGTTCACCGCATTCGCACACGGAATGGTACGGAGTGGAGCCAGTCGGGATCGAACCGACGACCCCCTGCTTGCAAAGCAGGTGCTCTCCCAGCTGAGCTATGGCCCCAGGCGCGGAATCGCTCCCGCACGGCGCATTGTGCCGCGTCTCGCTGATCCCCGTCGCACGCCTAGACTCCCGCTATGACCACGCCCTTCTCCCTCGCCGGCCGCACCGCCCTCGTCACGGGCGCCGGCTCCTCCGACGGCATCGGTTTCGCCAGTGCCCGCCTGCTCGCCCAGATGGGCGCGCGCGTCGTGATCACGTCGACGACGGATCGCATTCACGAGCGCTCGATCGAGCTCGGCAAGGAGGGCCTCGACGTCGTCAGCACCGCGGGTGACCTGACGAATCCGACGGAGGCGTGCGACATCGTCGATAGCGCCGTCGGCGAGCTCGGCCGCCTCGACATCCTGGTCAACAACGCCGGGTTGGGCCAGGTCGGACAGGAGCTGGCGGCTGCGAACCTGGCCGACTCGCCGTGGGCGGACTGGGAGCGCCAGCTGCAGATCACGCTGCTGACCGCCGTACACACCACGCGCGCCGCAATTCCGCACATGCGCACGCAGAAGCACGGCCGCATCGTGATGGTGTCGAGCGTCACCGGTCCCCTCGTCGCAATCCAGGGCAGCAGTGCGTACGGCGCGGCGAAGGGCGGCATGGACGGGCTGATGCGTGCCGTCGCCCTCGAGGAGGGCCCGAACGGCATCACCTGCAACTCGGTCGCGCCCGGCTGGATCCACACCGCATCGTCGAGCGAGGACGAGGTCGTGGCCGGCGGCTACACGCCCGCGGGCCGACCGGGACGCGCCGCTGAGGTCGCGGCCGTCGTCGGCTTCCTCGCCAGCGACGAGGCGTCGTATGTGACGGGGCAGCCGTTCGTCGTCGACGGCGGCAACACGATCCAGGAGATGAAGCTCGGGTGACGCCTGACCCGCGCGTCACGCATGACGCGATCATCGTCGGCGCGGGCATCACCGGACTTGCCACGGCATCGCGCATCGTCGCCGCGGGCTACGACGTGCTGATCCTCGAGGCACGCGATCGCGTAGGCGGGCGTCTGCTGACGGTGGCGGATGCGGACGGGCACTCAACGATCGATCTCGGCCCGTCGTGGTTCTGGGCCGACGAGCTGCGCGTTCAGGCGCTCGTGCGCGAGCTCGACATCCGGACGCATGCTCAGCACATCGTCGGCGACGCGTTGTTTCAGCCCGGCGACATCGTGCAGCGCATTGCCGGCAACCCCATCGACGCGCCCGCGATGCGCTTTCAAGACGGGGCACAATCGCTCGCACTCGCACTGAGTGAGCGGCTTGGCCCGTCGCTGCACTTCGACACCCCGGTGGCTGCGGTGCGGGTCGTCGACGACCACGTCGAGGTCGACCATCGCGACGGCACGTCACGCGCCCGCTGCGCCGTCATCGCCATCCCACCCGCCCTCGCGATCACCGACATCCGCTTCGAGCCGGAGCTGCCGGACGAGCTCGCCGACCTTGCCGCGCGGACACCCGTCTGGATGGGCGCGATGACGAAAGTCGTCGCCGAATACGCCACGCCGTTCTGGCGCGAGGACGGCCTCGCCGGCGCGGCGATCAGCTACACGGGACCGCTCCGCGAGCTTCACGACCTGAGTGGCCCGGGAGGCCAATCGGCAGCGCTGTTCGGCTTCGCGATGCCGATGGCAGAGCCGCTCGCTCATGACGCGATCATCTCCCAGCTGGTGGAATTGTTCGGCGAGGAGGCACGCAGTCCGCGCGCGCTGCACGTGCAGGACTGGCGCAGCGAGCCCTGGACGTCACCCGCCCACGTGGAAGCCCTCGGTGATTACGGCACCTACGCCGATCCGCGCTTCCGCCACGCAATCCACGAGCGTGTCTGGCTCGCCTCGACGGAAACGGGGCCCGACCACGCCGGGCACATCGAAGGCGCGCTCGCCGCCGCGGAACTCGTCGGCGCAGCCACTGGCGCTGTCCTCGCTCACCCCAGCTGATCAGCCACGGCGCAACGCCGCAGCGGGATTAGCTCTCCCAGTCGAACTCGCCGGAGGCGGTCGTCTCGGACCAGCCGACCTCCTGCGTGGGGTCGACCAGCGGATCCTCATCCCACTCGAGGCGGACGGCCGGGTGCTCGCCGGTCTCCTCTTCCTCGGACTGGGCGTCGGCCTCGGTCTTGAAGAGCGCGTGGTTGTCGAACGGGTCCGCGGGGATGAACTCCTCCAGCGGCATGTCCTGCTCGAGCTCGGCATTGCGGCGCTTGAGCGCCAGGTGCTGCTCGATGACGGACGCGAAAAGGGTCTGGTCTTCAGCCATATGAATCTCCCGGTCGAGGCCCGAGGGCCGATCGGATGCGCCGAAGTGTACCCGCAAACTGCGGGAAAGCCCTCACACGTGTGTAACGGAAAAGCCCAGTACCCTCTCCACGTGGCGAAAACGCTCATCCCGGATACGGAGGCGACGGCGCGCATCGTCGACGACACCGAAGCCCTCTGCCTGATCCCCGCGCCGACGTTTGCGGAGCGGCTGCGCGGCGAGGAGGTGCTTGCGCGCCTGCACGCGCTGCACCTCGACGCGGCCTTCGACGCCGCAGGCAACGTCGTCGCGCGGATCGGCGAAGAAGGGCCGGCACTGGCGCTGTGCGCGCACCTCGATACCGTCTTTCCGGCCGACACGCCGCTGAGCGTGCGCCGCGAGGGCGGACGCCTGATCGGCCCGGGGGTCGGCGACAACGCGCTGGGTATCGCCGCCCTGCTGCACGTGGCGCGCGACCTCGCGCTGGCGCCGCCCTCCTCCCCCGTCCTGCTCGGCTTCACCGTCGGCGAGGAGGGACTCGGCGACCTCCACGGCGTGAGCGCGCTACTCGACCGTGAGCCCGTGCGCGCGCTTATCGCGATCGAGGGCCACGGCGTCGACAGCCTCGCGGTCGGCGGCATCGCCTCGATCCGCTATCGCGTCACCGTGTCCGGCCCGGGCGGGCACTCATGGACGGATCGCGGCCGCCCGAGCGCCGTGCACCACTTGATCGGCATCGGCGAGCACGTGCTCGAGGCGGCGCGGCCCGCCGCGGTCAATATCGGCACGATCCAGGGCGGCACGGCGATCAACGCCATCGCCGACCACGCCGAGTTGCTGATCGACATCCGCCACGAGGACCAGCGCGTGGTCGAGGCCGCTGCCGCCCGCGTGGAGCGCGCTGTCGTCCTGCAGCCGCCCGCAGGCATCACCGTCGAGCTCGAGCAGGTCGGCAATCGCCCCGGCGGCACAAATGCCCCGAGCGAGCCGCTCGTCGACCTGGCCCGCGCCGCGCGTGCCGCCGTCGGACTGGGTGCAGCCGAGGAGCACCTCGCATCGACCGACGCCAACGCGGGTCTGGCCCGCGGCATCCCGTCGATCGGGATGGGCATTACCCGCGGCGATCACGCGCACCGGATGGACGAGTGGATCGCGGAGGCGCCCATCGCGCTCGGCGTGGGAGCGCTGCTCGGCCTTATCCGGTCCGCAACGTGACACGACCCATGACGCGCATTAGGATGAGGCCATGATCATCGTCATCGTCGTCATCGTCCTGATCGTCATCCTCGCCCTGATCGTCCTCGCGACGTACAACGGCCTGGTCAAGCTCCGCAACATGTGCGACGAGGCGTGGAGCACGATCGACGTGCAGCTCAAGCGCCGGCACGACCTGATCCCGAACCTCGTGGAGACGGTCAAGGGCTACGCGACGCACGAGACCGAGGCGTTCGAGAACGTCTCCAAGGCGCGCGCCGCCGCGATCGGCGCCCGCACCCCGGCCGAGGCCGCCAAGACCGAGGGCTTCCTCACGCAGGCGCTCGGCCAGCTCTTCGCGATCGCTGAGGCATACCCGCAGCTGCGTG
>CAINDT010000039.1 GCA_903847495.1 uncultured Actinomycetes bacterium | reverse complement strand
GCGCCAGGTGGTCGCGCCTCCCAGATCAAGGACCAGGGCTACACCTGGGATCTCGGCCCGAGCCTCGTGACGATGCCGTGGTGCTTCGACGAGCTGTTCGCGCTGCTCGACCGCGACTTCCGGCAGGAGGTCGAGCTCGTCGGCCTCGATCCCTTCTACCGCATCGACTGGCCGCACGACGGCACGCGCATCGATTTCAAGGGCGACGTGGGGGAGATGCAGGAGGAGCTCGCGAAGCTCTCGCCGCACGACGCTGCGAACTACCCGGCGTTCCTTGAGGCCTCGCGTCTGATCCACGAGAACGCTGTGCTCGCCGCCGGCCGCAAGGCCTTCGAGAACCCGCTGCCGTTCGCCCAGCTGCTGCCGACCATGCTGCGGCTCGACGCGGCGCGCAGCCTGTCGCACTTCTGCTCGAAGTACTTCGACGAGCCGCACATCTTCCAGTCGATGAGCTTCCACTCGCTCTACATCGGCGGCGATCCGTATCGCGTGCCCGCCGTCTACGCCGCGCTGGCCTACCTGCAGGTGGCCGACGGCGTCTGGTACACGAAGGGCGGCACCTACGCGATCGTGCAGGCGATGGTCCGCGCGATCGAGGGTGCTGGCGGTCGGGTCCGCTGCAGCGCCGACGTCGACGAGATCATCGTGCGCGGCGGCAAGGCGATCGGCGTGCGGCTGGCCGACGGCGAGGTGCTGCCGGCCGAGGTCGTCGTCTCCGATGCCGATCCCGTGCGCACCCGCTCGCGGCTGCTCAAGGGCGCGCCTGATCGCGCGCCGTGGCGCTTCCGCGGCTCGCGCAACGGCATGTCGTGCTTCCTGCTCTACCTCGGCACGGACCGCCAGTGGCCCGAATTGCTGCACCACACGCTCTTCGTCGGCGATGGGTACCGCAAGTTCATCGACGATGTGACGAACAAGCGCGTGCTGCCCGACTCGCTCTCGCTCTATCTCCACGTGCCGGCGCGCACCGACCCGTCGATGGCGCCTGCCGGCGGCGATTCGCTGGCCGTGCTGCTGCCCGTGCCGAACCTCGCCTCGGGCGACGACTGGGGTGCAATTTCTGACGTGTGGCGCGATAAGGTGCTTGACTACTTGGAGCACGACGCGGGGCTGACCGGCCTGCGCGCATCGATCAAGGTGGAGCACCGGATGACGCCGGCCGATTTCGAGCAGCGCTACGACGCCGATGAGGGCACGGCCTTCTCGACGGAACCCGTGTTGACGCGCTCGGCGTACTTCCGCCAGCCGAACAAGGACCGCACGGTCGACGGGCTGTACCACGTCGGCGCAGGTGCACACCCGGGCGCCGGCGTGCCCGGCGTGCTGCTCGGGGCCGAGGTCGCAGCGGGGCTGGTGCGCCGCGATCTGGGGATCTCCGCGTGAGGCTCCCGCGACGCGGCGATCAGGCTACCGACGGCTACCTGCCCGAGGCCCAGGAGGTCATGCAGAACGCGGCCCGCACGTTCTCGCTCGCCGCGCGGCTACTGCCCGCCACCGTCCGCGATGACGTCGTGCTGCTCTACCTCGTGCTGCGTACACTCGACGATCTCGTCGACGAGCAGAGCCCCGAGGCCGACGCAGCCGTGGCCGCCGTGGAGACGTGGCTCGTCACCGACGAGACCTCGACGCGCGAAACCGTCATCCTCGAGGACCTCACGCGCCGCTACGGCCTGCCGCGCCCGGCGCTGGTCGCCTTCCTGCAGGGCATGCGCGACGACCTCGCCACGCCCGATATCCAGACCGAGGGCGACCTCGATGTCTATTGCTACCGCGTGGCCGGGTGCGTCGGGGAGATGATGGCCTCGATCCTCGGCGTCTGGGACGACGCGGCGTGGAACGCGGCGCGTGCGCTCGGCAGCGCGATGCAGCGCACGAACATCCTGCGCGATGTCGACGAGGATCTCGCCAACGGGCGCGTCTACCTGGCCAGCGACACGCTTGCGCGCTTCGGCATCACCGATCTCGCCACGCAGGACCGCACCGAGCTCTATCGCGACCAGATCGAGCGCGCTGACACGCTGTACGACCAGGGCCTCCACGGCGTGCCCATGCTCGTGCACGGCGGACGCTCCGTGGCGGCCGCGGGCGCGATGTACCGCGAGATCCTGCGCCAGATCGAGCGCACCGGCTACGGTGCCAACCGCGGTCGCTCCGTCGTGTCCCGCCCGCGCAAGGCGGCGATCGTGGCGAGTGCCTTCGTCCGTCCCAAGAGGTGGTCATGAGCGAGCAGGCATTCCCCGGCACCGTCGCCTCGGTGCGACGCGCCCTCGAGCGCACCTTCGTCGAGGAGGATCCGCGCGACGCAGCGTGGCGCGGCCGCGTCGGCAACGCCCGCATGTCGGTGCGCGTCGATGTCGCAGCAGACCCGGAGGATCCCACGCAGGCGATGGTCGTCGCTACGAGCGAGGTCCTGCCCGTGCCGAAGTTCACCGGTCCGCTCGCTGCGGCGGTGCTGCTCGAGCACGACGGCTTCGTGCTCGGCCGTCTGCGCCATAACGGCAGCGCGCTCGTCGCCGAGCAATCGATCCTGGGCGGGCACACGCTCGCGCAGGAGGAGGTAACCGTTGCGGTCTGGACCGTGGGGTGGCTCTCCGCCAATGAAGGCGCGCGCCTGCACATGCGCGTCGGCGGCATGGACCCGGGCGAACCGCGCACGCCCGACGTCGATGTTCGTCGCGGCGCCGAGGAGCGCGTCGCCGTCGTGCGCGAGCGCGCCGCCCGCTGGCTCGAGGGCCATGGCTTCGTCGACGACCCGGTCTGGGGCCTGCACGGCGAGGCCGGCTCGACG
>CAINDT010000038.1 GCA_903847495.1 uncultured Actinomycetes bacterium | reverse complement strand
CGTGGCGGAGCTCGCGCGCGGCCGGTCCGGTACCGCGATCGGTCGTCTGACGGGACTCCTCGCGACCATGAAGGGCCTGCCGCTCACGTACAACCGCGACCTCCAGGAGGACAAGGAGGGCGTCTTCGCCCAAGTCGACGCCACGCTTGGCGTGCTCCGCCTGCTGCAGTTGGCGTACGAGGGGCTCACGATCGACGCTGCCAAGATGCGGGCCGCCGCGGCTGACGGCACCACGGTTGCCACCGACGTCGCCGAGGGGCTCGTACGCGGAGGCATGCCGTTTCGCGACGCGCACACCGACGTGGCGGGACGCATCGCTGCGGGTGAACGGTTCGAGTCGCCGACGCCCGAAGAGGCGATCGCCGCGCGTCAGGGCCCGGGCATGCCGGGTCGCGTTGACGAGCAGCTTCTGGAGTTGCGTACCCTGATCGCCGCGACGCGCGCCACTCCGGCGCCGGCACCGTGACCACACGCCCGACGGCACTGCTGCCGTTCCCGGACACCGCTGCCCTCGGCCCTCGTGGCATCGAACTCGACGGAGTCCCGCTGACGCAGCTCGCCGAGGAGCACGGCACGCCGCTCTACGTCTACGACGCCGCGTCGATCCGCACACGTGCCCGCGCCGTGGTCGAGGCACTGCATGAGGCGCCGAACGGCGGGCACGCGTCGTTTGCCCTCAAGTCGCAGTCCGCGTCGCGTGTGCTCGAGTTGATCCGCGAAGCCGGGATGGGCGCCGACTGCGCCTCGGCGGGGGAGATCGCCGCCGCTCTGCGCGCGGGTTTCGCCGGCAGCGGTCTCGTGATCCACGGCAACGCCAAGTCCGAGGAGGATCTGCGGGCGGCCGTCGAGGCCGACGCCCGCCTGGTGGTGCTCGATGGTCGTGACGATGCCGACCGGCTGGCCGCGATCTGCCGCGAGCACGGTCGCACGCAGGATGTCCTGATCCGCATCGCGCCCGGCATCGATGTCAATACCCACCGTCATATCGCCACGGGCCACCATGGTTCGAAGTTCGGCGTGACGCCCGCTGAGGGTGCCGCGTTGCTGAAGGCCATGCCCGACGGTCTCAAGGGGCGCGGGCTGCACGTGCACCTCGGCTCGCAGATCCTCGACACCGAGCCGCTGATCAGCGCGGCGCGCTGGTTGCCCGCCTTCGCCAAGGCAGAGGGCATCGACTTGGAGATCCTCGATGTCGGCGGCGGTCTCGGCATCCGCTACACCCCGGATCAGGACATGCCCGATCCCGGCGCGCACACCCGCAACCTGATCGAGGCCATCGCAACGGTCTGCGGCGACGAGGGCATCCCCGTCCCCGAGGTCATCGTCGAGCCGGGGCGCTCGATCGTCGGTCAGGCCGGCGTCACGCTCTACACCGTGATCGGTACCAAGACCGTCGGCGACGGCAGCACGTGGGTAGCCGTCGACGGCGGCATGGGCGACAACATGCGCGTCGGCCTCTACGGCGCGACGTACGCGCCGGTGTTGGCAGCGCGACCAACCGAAGAGCCGTCGGGCTCGTACCGCATCGCCGGTCGGCACTGCGAATCGACCGATGTGCTGGCCGAGGGCGTCGCATTGCCCAGTCCGGCCGTTGGCGACATCGTCGCCGTCCCCGCCACGGGCGCGTACCACCAGACGATGGCGCACAGCTACAACCTGTTTGGTCGTCCCGCCGCGGTGCTCGTCGAAGGCGGCTCGGCGCGGCTGATCACGCGGCGCGAGTCGGTTGACGACCTCTTCAGCCGCGACGTCTGACGCGTAGGCTTACGGCCATGCCGCCGTTTCGCTTTGCCGGATCCTTCGAGCCCATGGGCGACCAGCCCGGCGCCATCGATGGCATCTGCGACGGTATCGAAGCGGGGGAGCGCTTCGTCACGCTGCTCGGTGCGACCGGTACCGGCAAGACGGCGACCATGGCGTTCACCATCGAGCGCCTGCAGCGCCCAGCCCTCGTCATGGCCCACAACAAGACGCTTGCGGCCCAGCTCTGCAACGAGTTCCGGGAGTTCTTCCCCGACAACGCCGTCGAGTACTTCGTCTCCTACTACGACTACTACCAGCCTGAGGCGTACATCTCGACGACGGATACGTACATCGAGAAGGACGCTGTCGTCAACGACGACATCGACCGACTGCGGCATGCGGCCACGGCGTCGCTCCTGGGCCGACGCGACGTGATCATCGTCGCCTCGGTGTCGTGCATCTACGGTCTCGGCTCGCCAGACGAGTATCAGGAACGCCTCGTGATCCTGAAGGTGGGAGGCGACACGGAGGGCGGACGCGATGGCCTGCTCCGCGCGCTCGTTGACATCCAGTACCGACGCAACGACACGGCGCTCGGGCGTGGCAGGTTCCGCGCACGCGGTGACGTGATCGAGTTGCAGCCCGCGTACATGGAGACGGCGTACCGCGTGTCGCTGTTCGGGGACGAGGTCGAGTCGATCACGCACTACGACCCGCTGACAGGCGAGGTCCTCGGCAAGCTAGAAGAGCTCGTGATCTACCCGGCCACGCACTACGTCACCGATCCCGTCACGATCGAGCGCGCGACGCAGGAGATCATGCGCGAGATGGAGGACTGTGCCCATCGCTTCGAGCAGGACGGCAAGCT
>CAINDT010000037.1 GCA_903847495.1 uncultured Actinomycetes bacterium | reverse complement strand
GTACGCCGTCGTCGACGGCACGTCGTTCGCGGCGCCCATGGTCGCCGGGGTCGCAGCGCTCGTGTACTACGCGGTTCCGCACGCCCAGCCCTGGCTCGTGAAGTGCGCGATCCTCTCCTCGGCCACGTCGAAGCCGCTGCGACCGCCGCGGTTGACCGAGCTGCCCTTCGCCGGTCAGCTGGTCGACGACCGGCTGCCGTACGCGTCACCGCTGACGGTGAACGGGATGGTGCAGGCCAGTGAGGCGATCAGCGCCGCGAAGAGCCTCGACGCGCGCGTACGGCGGGCGCAAGAGGGCAAGGGCTCGTGGCCGACCTGCGTCCAGAAGCGCGGCTTCTTCGGCGGCTGGAAGAACACGTCGGTCCAGCGCCCCTAGGGTTCAGGACCGGGACCGCTCGTCAACGCGAGCGGCGCGCTGCGGCTCGACCGTCGGCGGGGGGAGACCTTGATTACGACGATCGGGGTGCAGATCAGGGTCGGGTCGTCGGTGACGACCTGGAGGCAGGTCAGCGGGCGGCCGGTCGAGACGGTGATGCGCACGGAGGTCGCCACGGTCGCGGGAACCGCGATCGACCATGGCGATGTGGCAGGCGTCGGGCTCCCGTCGGAGCGCTGCGCCGCTGCAGGCGTGCGATCGAGTGCCCCCGGCATGATTCGAACATGCGACGCACGGTTTAGGAAACCGATGCTCTATCCCCTGAGCTACGGGGGCGGCGGGTGGATGATACGTCTGCTGACCAGCCTGGCGTGCGGCAGTGGCGGTGGTTGGGACGCTCGTCCGGGTGTGATCGGGCATACCGCCTCCGAATAAATGGGCAGGACAGGGTACGATGCTGCTCATGCATCGCCGTCTGCGTCTTCAGCTTCCGTCTGCCTTCGTCGCGACCGTTCTGTGCGCGTTTGCCGTCGTGCTTGGAATCGCTGCCGCGCCGGCGGCCGCTGGCGAGCAGTGGCAGGATCCCGCGACGCTGTCGGACGGCACCCGCGACGCGCTCGGCGTGGCCGTCGCCGACGCCGCCCAGGCATCGCCCTTCGCCGCCTGGCAGGAGTGGGACGGCACGAGCTTCTCCATCCATGCGGCCCGCTTCGCCAACGGTGCGTGGAGCGCACCGACCCGGCTCTCTCGCGGGTCCGTCGAGGGCGGCACGGTCCGCATGGCCGCCAGCCCCTCCGGCGAGGCGATCGTCATCTGGCGCGCCAGCGGCGGTCAGGGCGTCCAGGCCTCGGTCTACGCGAACGGCGCGTGGGGCGATCCGCTGGACATCGCCGGCGCCGACACGCGCAGCGCCCGCGTGACGATGGAGCCCGACGGTACGGCGACGGTTGTCTGGACGGAGCCGGACGACACGGGCACGCGACGGGTGCGCGCCATGCGTATCGCCGGTCAGCAGCTCGGCGAGTCGCGCTGGATCTCGCCGACCGGGCAGCCCGTGCAGCCGATCGCCTACGTCGCCGGCGGCCGCAGCGGCCGTGTGCACGTGGTGTGGGTCGCGGTGCGGGGCGGCGCGGACACGATCGAGGTCGCAGGCTTCGCCAACGGCGTCTGGCGCGCCCCGGCGACGTGGTCGAACCCGGCGCGCAACGCCGACCTGCCACGCATCGCCGCCTCCCGCGACGGTGACATCGCCGTCGTCTGGACCGAGGATGAGGGCGACCTGCAGGTCCCGATCGCGCGGGTCCTCGACAACGGCCAGCTGCGCGCCGCCGAGGCGCTCGCCGCCGGTGCGCCGCAGATCCCGCAGATCACCGTCGCGGCCGGCGGTGCCGAGCGCGTCGTAGTCGCGTGGACGGCGCTCGCAGGTGAAGACGCGAGCGTGCAGGTCACGTCGCTCGATCCGCAGGGGTGGCAGCGCGTTGTCGCGATCGCGGGTGCCGACTCCCCGCAGGTCGCCATGGCCGCCGGCGGCCGCGCGGCACTCGTCTATCGCGGACTCGGCGACGGAGTGGACGCCATCGTCGCGCGCTTCGGCGTTGATGGAACCTGGTCCGATCCCACGCAGATCGGGACGACCGGTGGGATGTACGGGCCGCGCGTCACCGTCGGCCCGCGCGGGACGCCCACCGTCATCTGGACCGCACCAGGCGCGAACGGCGGGCCGGACGTGACGATGGCCGCCCGCGAGCTGAGTCATCTCGACGTCTCGAAGACGCCGCACATCGATGCGGTCGTCCAGGCTATCCGCGACATGGAGCGCCGCACGGGCTCCGACTCGTCGGAGTTCCTCCTGTGGGAGAAGACCACTGGCAACGCCCTTGATGGCGCCGGCGCCACTGCGCCCGCATGGCTCGTGCGCACGCAGGACTGCTGGGGACGCACGGACGTGTGCAGCTCGGGTGCGACCCAGCAGCGCATGCTCGACACGATCCGCTCGATCATCGCCAACGCCAAGACGACGGTGGACGTGTCGAGCCTTGCCGGGGTCGCCGACGGCGGCTTCCGCGAGGCCCTGATTGCTGGTGTGCGCGAGGCCGATGCGGCTGGACGCCGCCCGGTCGTGCGGATGGTCTGGGGGCACCAGCCCGCCGCGCCGTTCTCGGTTCGCAAGCTCCGCAACCTGCACCGCGACCTGCAGAAGGCCGCCCCGAACCTGCGGATCGTGCTGGCGCTGCACAAGAACACGCTCGGCCTCAGCGGCTTCTCCTGGAACCACTCCAAGATCGTGGCCGCCGACGGCAAGATC
>CAINDT010000036.1 GCA_903847495.1 uncultured Actinomycetes bacterium | reverse complement strand
GCGGGTACTGCAACGGGACGGCCCAGAACACGAGGCCGCGGTTGAAGCACCAGAGCGACGCCGCCAGCGAGACGATCGCGAGGACGTCGAGGGTGCGCAGCGAGCGCAGGCGACGCCAATCGAGCATGACGAGGACGAACAAGATGATCAGCGTGCCGATCGCCCAGGGCTCGTTGATCATGCGCCCGAACCCCTGGCCGCCGCGGGCCATCGACCATGCGACCTGCGGTCCCACCCGGGTGTACGTGACCTCGGCCGTGGCGTCGGACACGCCGACCTCCGCGATCTGCTTGTCGCCCGAGTACCACTTGATCTTCCAGGTGCCGAGATCGAGCGCGCCGTAGGAGCGCACAGGCAGGCCGCGATCGCGATAACGCGCAATCCAATCCGCTGCCTTCGGATCCTTCGCTGCAATCGCGGTGGCCCGTTTCTCATCCAGGCGCTGCGCCGGTGCCGTGTTTCGAGGGATCGTCACGCTCCACACGCGCTTCTCCGGATCGAACAGCTTCACGACCGCGAGGGACTGCCCGTCGGAGGCCGCGTTGAGCGAGCAGTTCCAGAACGCGCTCTCATTCGCGAAGACGCAGGACCACTGGGCGAGCGGGTTCTTGGCGACCAGCTCGCGGACGCCCTTGCCCGTCTGCGCGAGATCCTGCGCCTGCAGGCTCGACAGCTTCGGCTGGGCGGCCGAGGCGCTGCCGGGCAAGCCCGCCAGGAGCAGCGCGCAGGCCGCTGCGATGACGAGCCAGCGCCGCGTCATCGCAGGACGCGCAGACCGCCGAACTTGGTCTGGTCCTCCTTGCGGGACTTGAGTCCGAACCAGAGGGCGACGAGGACGAGGACGAACCCGACGATCGGAATGATCGCGAGCGCGGCGACGACGATGCTCGCGACGGCCACGATCGCGGTGACGCCCCAGCGGGTGCCACCGCCCGCGATCGCCCGATCAACCATGCGGGTCGTGATCCAGGCTGTGCCGGCCCCGATCGCGGCGCCGACGACCAGGCCCACGAATGGCAACTGGTCGCCCGCGGTGATCTCAAAGGCGGCGGCAGCGCCAAGCGCACTCAACGCGATCCGGAACGGGATCGGCAGGACCGCACGCGCGGCCGCCTCGACGATGCCGATCGCCCAGCCGGCGATGGCAAAGGTCGTCTCGGAGGCGAAGCCGAGCGCACCGGGCGTCCAGCCGATGATCGCGGCGATGGCGAGCACGCCGAGGGGGAGGAAGGCGGCGAGGCCGCAGGCGACGGCGAGCCCGGCACCCTGGCTGACACTGATGAGGATCTCCATGCGCGAATCCTACGGGTCAGATCAGGTAGCGCGCGCCCTCGCGGTCCACGTCGATCAGCGCGTCGAGCACATCACCGAAATCGTCGCCATCGACCTGGGCCGGGAAGGGCGTGTCGCAGCGCAGCTCGACCGTGGACACGTCATGCCAGTACGCGATGCGGGGATCGCCCGAGCCCCGGGCGTGACGGTGGTCGACGATCAGGCGCTGCGCGAAGCCGAGGACATCCCGGCGGTACATGCGGCGCGGCGCGACGATGTCGAGGCCTCCGTCCGCCGTCGCGGTGGGCGCGAGGTCGAGCGGCAGCGGACCGATATACGACCAGGGGGCGAGGTTGACGGCGATCACGTACGCCACGCGCTCCGTCGTGTGCCCCGTGTGCAGCGTGATGTGCGGATGGCTGTACTGCCCGCGCGCCACGAGCTTCGCGAGCTCGCGGGCGTACACGACGTCGGGAGAGCGACGCTGCTTGCCCGTGCGCACTTGGCCGTCAACGCGGCGGACGACCGCGGCATCAAGGCCGACGCCGCAGTTGAAGGCGAAGCGGCGCCCGTTGATACGACCGATCCGCACGCGGCGCTCGGTGCCGTCGCGCATCGCCACGGCGAGGCGGCGGGCGGCCGCCGGGATCGACGGCGGCAGACCGAGGTTGCGCGGCATCACGCTCGTACCGCCGCCGGGCAGCAGCCCGATCGGCACCTCGGCGCCGATGCCGTTGAGCACCTCGTTGGACGTGCCGTCGCCCCCGAGCACGATGATCGCGTCGAAGCCGTTGGCCACGCCCTCGCGCGCCAGTTGTGAGGCATGGCCCGGGAACGTGGTGCGGGCGACCTCGACCGTCGCGGCCTCCTCGAGCTCGCGCTGCGCGGTACGTTCGACCGCGGAATTGACGCGGGAGGCGACCGGATTGACGATGAGGAGGGCTCGCATGGGAGGGAGGGGATCAGCCGAAGGCACGCGGCGTCTTCACCGAGACGCTACCCCGTCAGCGGGATCGACGGGTAGGATACTCGGAGATGGACACGATTCCCGAGCGTTTCTCCCGCGCCGCCGGCCAAGCCCCGCGCGCCACTGTTGCCGCCTACGCGATGGCCGTGCTGTCGGCTGCCGTCGCCCTGACCGTCGGTCTGATCGGCGGCACCGCCTACTCGATCGCCATCGGCGTCGGCGCTGCGATCGGGAGCGCCGTGACGTGGGCCGTGATCGGCACGATCGTCGCGCTGCTCGCGCAGATCGCCGATAACAAGCGGTAGCTGCCGAAGGCCGCGTTGGCGGTCTGACCCCTTTGGAGCGTCACCACGGACAAACGGGTCCGGCGGGGCCGGTCCTCAGGAGAGGTCCGACCCCGCCGGGGGTGATCGTCGGCTGCGGAGGAGTAGCTCAGCCGGCGAGTGCGGTGGGATCCTGCGGCTGATCGCCGAGGGTCACAGTGATCTGCTTGGTGTTGCCGTCGCTGTTCTTGACGGTCAACTCGAGCTTGTCGCCGGGCTTGCCGGCGGAGACGACGGCCTGGAGAGCGGCGACGTCCTCGATCTTCTTGCCGTTGGCCGCGACGACGACATCGCCGCCGATGGCGTACGACTTGCCGCCGATCGTGACCTCGCCGGTCGCGCCCTTCAGCCCCGCCTTGGCGGCAGGCGAGCCCTCGGTGACATTCGCGACCATCGCGCCGTAGTCGGAGCCGATCTTGACCTGCGACGCGAGCGTCGGATCGACATCGGTCAGCTGGACGCCGAGCCAGGCGTGCTGGGCCTTGCCCGTGGCCATCAGCTCGGAGGCGACCTGCTTGACGAGATCCACCGGGACCGCGAAGCCGATGCCGACGTTGCCGTCACCGGTGCCGCCCGTGTCGATCTGCGAGTTGATGCCGATCACGCGGCCGTTCATGTCGAGCAGCGGGCCACCCGAGTTGCCGTGGTTGATCGCGGCGTCCGTCTGGATTGCGCCGTTGATGGCGAAGCCGTTCGGCGCCTGGATCTGGCGCGCCATGGCGGAGATGATGCCGCTCGTCACGGTGCGGTCCTGACCGAACGGGTTGCCGATCGCGACGACCGGGGCACCCACCTCGAGGTTGGCAGAGGTGCCCAGCGGGATCACGGTGAGGGCCGAGGACGGCACGTCCACCTTGAGCACCGCGACGTCCGTCGCGTTGTCGACGCCGATGACCTTCGCCTGGACCTTCTCGTTGTTCGAGAAGGAGACCGAGATCGGCCCCTGCGCGCCGTCGACGACGTGCGCGTTGGTCAGGATGTGGCCTTCCTTGTCGAACACGAAGCCCGAGCCGAGGCCGTTGCTGTGCTCGACACGGACCACGCCCGCGCCGTACTTCTCGTACATCTGCGTGATGTCCATCGTGCCGCTCTGGACGGCCGGTACGACCGACGAGCTGTCGGAGCCGGCGGCGTTGGACGTCGGGGCGTTCGCCTCCTGCACGATCGTCGTCGTGGTGGAGGAACCGCCCTGATCGACCAGCAGCGCCGTACCGCCCGCGGCGAGACCGGCCGACAGGAGCGAGGCGATCAGTACGGGGATGACGATGCGCGAGCCACGCTGCTTCTTCTGGTTCTCGGCGGCCGGCGGAGGCGTCGTCGAGTACGGGGTGTAGTGCGAGGGAGTCGGGGCGTCGCCCGGGGTGGGAGTCCAGTTGCTGTCCATGGCACTAGTTGTAGATCCGGGCTGTGAATCGCGGTTGGCGTTTCTGTTGCGATTGCATTAAGCCTCGGCGGCCACAAACCCCGGGGAGCGGGTACGGTTCGGGTGATGGCGCAGCTCCGTCTCTACGTCCTCGTGTTCGTCGCAGGCGTGTGCTCGCTCGGCGTCGAGCTGACTGCGGCTCGTCTCCTGGCGCCCTTCTTCGGCACGTCCACGCTGGTCTGGGCCAACGTGATCGGCCTGACGCTCCTGTACCTCTCTGTCGGCTACTGGCTCGGCGGTCGTATCGCGGATCGTTGGCCGTCGTATCGGCATCTCGGCGGCGTCGTGCTGCTCGCGGCCGCCGCGATCGCCGTGCTCCCGTTCGTCACGCGCCCCTTCCTGGGCGCCGCGACCGACGCGTTCTCGTCCGTTGAGACGGGCGTCGTGCTGAGCTCGTTCGCGGCGGTACTGATCATGTTTGCCGTGCCGATCACCGCACTCGGCGCAGTCGCGCCGTGGGCCATTCGCCTCGCGGTCCAGTCGGTTGACGAGGCCGGACGGGTCTCGGGCCGTCTCTACGCGCTGTCGACTGTCGGCTCGCTGCTCGGCACGTTCATCAGCGTGCTCCTGCTCGTGCCGTGGATCGGCACGCGCCGCACGATCCTCGTGTTCGCACTGCTGCTGGCGCTCGCCGCGCTGCCACTGCTGCCGCGCCGTGCTGCGCTGGTGCCGATCGTGGTTGCGCTGCTCCTGCTCGTGCCCGAGCAGGGCGTCAAGGCCGCGCCTGGCGACCGTGTGGTCTGGGAGGGGGAGACGCAGTACCAGTTCGCCCAGATCGTCGATGACCGCTCTGGCGAGCGCGTGCTGCGCCTCAACGAGGGTTGGGCGACGCATTCGATCAAGCCGGGCCCGACCGGGCTGGTCGGGGGGTACTGGGATCGACTGACATGCCTACCCGCCGCCATCGGGAAGCCGACCGACGGGCGTCTTGCCGTGCTTGGCAATGCCGGTGGCACGACAGCGGTGCAGTACGCACGCTTCTGGCCGACCTGGCGGATCGATGGCGTCGAGATCGACCAGACCGTCACCGAGCTCGGCTACCGGTATCTCGGGATGCGCGAGGCGAATCTCGCGGTGCACACGGCAGACGCACGCCCGTGGCTGGATCAGTCCGACGCACGCTTCGACGGCATCATCATCGACGCGTACCACCAGCCGTACATCCCGTTCCACCTGGTCACGCAGGAGTTCTTCCGCAGCGTCGAGGATCACCTGACGCCGGGCGGCGCGGTGATGATCAACGTCGGCGCGCCGGCCGGGCACGATCAGGCGCTGACGGCGATCGCGCAGACGATGGCGACGGTGTTCCCCGTCGTCGAGCTGTCGCGGGTCAACGCGTTCAACACGATCGTCGCCGGCTATCGCGACGCATCCACGGCGGTTGGCGCGCCGGCGCGCCTTCGGGCGGCGCCGGCTCCGCTGACGCCCATCTGCGCGCAGGTGGCTGCCGACGCCGAACGGATCGGCCCGACGGCGGACCCGCTGACCGACGACCACGCCCCGGTGGAGTGGCTGACGGACACGGCGCTTCTGTCCTACCTGCAGGAAGGCGCACCCGGCGCCGAGCGCTGACGGGCAGGACCTGCGAATACCCGCGATTTCAGGAGTATTCGGGTACCCTCATTCGGCTGCCCTAACTTCGCTACTGTTGGGTAGTCCGATTCGCCGAGCATGGCGAAAGATCCGCATACCCACGCCTTTTCCGCACCACCCGCGAACGATCACCCAGGAGCCACCGTGCCCGACCTCGTCATCCGCAACCTCCACGCCAACATCGCCGACTCCGACACGGAGATCCTGAAGGGCATCGACCTCGAGCTGTCCAAGGGCGAGATCCACGCGATCATGGGCCCCAACGGCTCCGGCAAGTCCACGCTCAGCCACGTGCTGATGGGCCACCCGGGCTACGAGGTGACCGAGGGCGAGATCATCTTCGAGGGCGAGAACCTGCTCGACATGGCCGCCGACGAGCGCTCCCGCGCCGGGCTCTTCCTGTCCTTCCAGTACCCGTTCGCCGTCCCGGGCGTGACCGTCGCCAACTTCATCCGCATGGCCGTCAACGCGCACCGCAAGGGCGGTCCCGACGGCGCCGACGATCCGATTCGCATCCCCGAGTTCCGCAAGCAGCTGCAGGAGGCCATGGAGCTGCTGGAGATCGACAAGTCGATGTCCTCGCGCTCCCTCAACGACGGCTTCTCCGGCGGTGAGAAGAAGCGCTTCGAGATCCTGCAGATGGCGATGCTCAAGCCGAAGCTCGCGATCCTCGACGAGACCGACTCCGGCCTCGACATCGACGCGCTCCGCATCGTCTCCGGCGGCATCAACGCGCTGATGGGTCCCGACATGGGCACCCTGATCATCACGCACTACCAGCGCATCCTCGACTACGTGCAGCCCGACCGCATCCACGTGCTGGTCGACGGGCGCATCGTGCGCTCCGGCGGTCCCGAGCTGGCCAAGGAGCTCGAGACCACGGGCTACGCGGAGCTCGCCAAGGAGGCGGTGTCCTGATGAGCGGTGAAGTGGCAGACGTCGATCTCGGCGAGTACAAGTACGGGTTCCACGACGAGGAGAACCCCGTCATCAAGATCGAGCGCGGCCTCAACGAGGACGTGATCCGGCAGATCTCCGCCCATAAGGGCGAGCCGGAGTGGATGCTCGACTTCCGCCTCGAGGCCTACAAGATCTTCCTCTCCAAGCCCATGCCGAACTGGGGCTCGGACCTCGGTGGCATCGACTTCGAGAACATCTTCTACTACCTCAAGCCGGCCGAGCACAACGCCCGCTCGTGGGATGACGTCCCGGAGACGATCAAGAACACGTTCGAGCGCCTCGGCATCCCGGAGGCGGAGCGCAAGTTCCTCGCCGGCGTGGGCGCGCAGTACGAGTCCGAGGTCATCTACCACAGCCTCAAGAAGGAACTCGAGGATCAGGGCATCCTGTTCCTCGACACCGACCAGGCGCTGCTGCAGCACGAGGACATCTTCCGCGAGTACTTCGGCACGATCATCCCGTCTGCCGACAACAAGTTCTCGGCCCTCAACTCGGCCGTGTGGTCGGGCGGCTCGTTCATCTACGTCCCGCCGGGCGTCCGCATCGAGCAGCCGCTGCAGGCCTACTTCCGCATCAACGCGGAGAACATGGGCCAGTTCGAGCGCACGCTGATCATCGTCGACGAGGGTGCCTACGTGCACTACGTCGAGGGCTG
>CAINDT010000035.1 GCA_903847495.1 uncultured Actinomycetes bacterium | reverse complement strand
GTAGAACGGAATACCCGTCGTCGTGAAGCCAAGCGTTCCCATCCTGCCGTCGATCGAGGTGGTCGAGACGGCAACCTTCGGGCTGAGCGGCACGCTCCACGACCAGGACTGCGCGGCGAGTCCATTCGGCGTCTTCGCCACGTAGGTGTACGACGGCATGCCGTTCGACGTGACCTTCAGGCGCGAGGAGGAGCAGCTGACCGTGACGCTCGGCTTCGCGTAGCCCGAGCCCGGGCCGGCCTTGCCGGACAGGTTCGGGAAGACCGAGGTCGGGCAGGTCGCGGCGCCACCGGCGCTCGGAATCGCCAGCATCAGCGCGATGCCGAGCACCACGCTGATGATGATTGGAAATCGACGGCGCATGACCTCTCCTCGGATCGCCTCGGCCAAGCGTACGGGATGTGCCTGCAGATCAAAAGCGCAATCAGGCGATGGTCGCGCCCGCGGCGCGGACCTGCTCGACGAGCGCCTGATAGGCCTCACCGGGATTCTTCTGCTTGTAGATCGCCGAGCCGGCGGTGAAGCGGTTGGCGCCCGCCTCGTAGCAGCCGACGATCGTGTCGGCGGCCACGCCGCCGTCGACCTCGACGCCCGCGTCGGGACGCGCGAGCGCGCGCAACTGCGGCAGCCGGTCGGCCGTCGCGGTGATGAACTTCTGGCCACCCCACCCGGGGCTGACACTCATGCAGAGCAGGTTGCGCGCATAGCGGGCCGCCTCGGTGACGGCCGCGACCGGTGTGGCGGGATTGAGCGTGACGCCGGGGATCATCCCGGCCTCCTCCACGATCTGCATGGCGCGATGGATGTCGCGCGTGGCCTCGACGTGGATCGTGAACGAGTCGGCGCCGGCCTTGGCGTAGTCGCTCGCGAAGCGCTCGGGCTCCTGCACCATCATGTGCACGGCGAGCGCCCCACCACGCGCATGGACCTCGCCGGCGATCGCCTCGACGACCTCATGACCGAACGTGATGACGGGGACGAAGTGCCCGTCCATGACGTCCACGTGGAAGGTACGCGCTCCCGCGTCCATCAGCTCGATCACCTGCTCCCGGAAGGCGCCGAAGTCGGCAGCCAGAATCGAGGGGCAGACCTGGAACTCGGTGAGCCATGCGTCGTTCGCCATAGAGCGGATCATGCCACCCCGCGTCCGGCGCCGTTGACAATCAGGTTCGGAATGGGGTCTGACCCCATTCCGAACGTGATCGTCAGCGCGGCGCGAGACGGAGGGCGACGAAGCCCTCGCCAGCGCCCTGGTCGGGGCGCAGCTCGAGGCGAGCGTCGCTCGGGTGCTCGTCTGCGGAGTGCGACTCGGCGGTACCGAGGGTACAGAGACTCAGGACCAGCACGCCGCCGGGCGCGAGGCGGGGCACGAGGAAGTCGACCATGCCGCGCTGCAGCGCGGCGAGACTATCGACCTCCGCGGGTTGGCGACGCCAGCGCACGTCCGGGCGCGAGCCGATCGTGCCGAGGCCGGTGCACGGCGCGTCGACGAGAATGCGGTCGTAGCCGGTGCGGTCGGCAGGCAGCTGAAACACGTCGATCGGCAGCAGGTCGCAGCCCTCAACGCCCTGGCGCGACAGTGTCTCGGCGAGCGCCCGAGCGCGGCCCGGATCACGCTCCACGCAGGTGAGTCCCTGCCCGCCGCCGAGCAGGTCGGCGATGTGCCCCGACTTGCCACCGGGTGCGGCACAGGCGTCGAGGACGCGCATGCCGGGCTCGGGGCCGAGGAAGGGCGCGATGCGCTGCGCGCTGCGGCTCATCGGGATCAGGTCGCCGCTCAAGAACGCCTGCGTCGCGGCGATATCGACCGAGCCCTCGACGACACACGCGCTCGGCACCTCGTCGTCCGGGCGCAGCGCGCAGTCGAGCCGCGCGAACTCCTCTGCCACGCGCTCGTCGGCGCCGTGACGCAACGCGGAGACGCGAAAGGCAACCTCGGGAGTCGCGTTGCCCGCGTCCATCAGCCCGCGCGCCGCGTCGAGGCCGTACGCCTGCTCCCACAGCTCGGCAATCCAATCGGGATACGAGCGCAGTAGTGCAGCGTCGGCGATCGTCTCGTCGGGCAGCGCCTCGAGCCACGCGCGACCGCCATCGGCCACGCGACGCAGCAGCGCGTTGACGAGCCCCGCCCCGCCCTTGCCGCGGCGCTTGGTGGCGAGATCGACCGCGGTTGAGACGGCGGCGTGCGGCGGAATGCGGTCGAGCAGCAGCAGCTGGTACGCGCCGAGGCGCACGATGCAGCGCGTCGTCGGGTCGAGCTTGGCCGGATCGCGATCGGCGAGCGCCAGCACGCACGCATCGAGCAGCCGCTGCGCCTTGACGGTGCCGTTCGTCAGTTGCGAGGCGAGACCGCGGTCACGCGGATCCAGACGGGCACGGGCGGCCTCGGCGCTGAAGGCGCGATCGACCCACGCCTCCTCCTTCTCCTGGCGGAGAAGCACGTCGAGGGCGACGGTGCGGGCGGGATCACGTGGGCTCATGCCGGCCGCGCAGCCCGTGTCGGGGGCGTGCGGCGACCACGCAGCCAGTCGGCCGTCGCGAGCGGACGCTTCCCGGCGGTCTGCAACTCGGTGATGTCGATCGCACCATCGGCGAGGCCGATCAGCAGGCGCTCCCCGACCACCGCAACGGCACCCGGGGCGACGGCGTCAGCTGCGAGGTCGGCACGCCAGATCGTGAAGGTCTCGTCGTCGAGGGCGAGCAGTGCGCCGATGTGCGGGCGCAGCGCGCGGATGCGATCGAGTGAGACGGCCGCGCCGTGCCCGGCCGGATCGATCAGCCGATCGTCGCGCGAGAGCTTCTCGGCGTACGTGGCACCCTCGGTGGCCTGTGGTACCGACGCCAGTGAGCCTTCGGCCGCGGCCACGATCGCACGCACGAGCGCGGGCACGCCAAGGCGCAGCGCCTCGGCCTCGACCGCCGCGGTGTCGCACGCGGCATCGAGGGGAATCGGATCGCACGAGACGACAGGGCCCTCGTCGAGCGCAAGCACCGTCTCCATGATGGCCACGCCCGTGCCGTCGTCGCCGGCCATCAGCGCGCGCTCGATCGGCGCGGCCCCGCGCCAGCGCGGCAGGAGCGACGGGTGCAGATTGAGCCAGGGGCAGATGTCGAGCAGCTCGGCTGGGAGCAGCTGACCGTAGGCGCAGATCGCGATCGAACGGGGCTCGGCGGCGCGCAGCGCGTCCAGTGCATCGATTGCGCGCTCGGGCTGGAGCAGCGGCAGGCCGAGCTCTGTGGCGAGCGCGGCCACCGGCGGCGGCGTGAGGATGCGCTTGCGCCCGGCGGGCCGATCGGGCTGGCTCAGCACCAGGGGCACCTCGACACCCGCGGCGAGCAGGCCGCGCAGCACCTCGGCTCCGAACGCGGACGTGCCCGCGAACGGCGCGCGCGCGATCAGCTGAGCCTCTCCCGCAGGATCTTCAGCGCCTCGCGCTTGTCCGCCGGCGCGGCACGATCGATCGTCAGAATGCCGTCGAGGTGATCGACCTCGTGTTGGACGATGCGCGCCGGCATGTCGACGAAGTCCTCCTCGTGCACGTCGCCGTCCTCGTCCTGCCAGCGCACGCGGATGCGCGTGCTGCGCTCGACGGGCACCGAGTGATGCTCGCGCAGCAGGATCTCGAGCGACAGGCACCCCTCGCCGCCGACCTCGGTCTCCTCCGAGTAGTCGACGATCTCCGGATTGATCATCGACATCCACTCGTCGTCGGTGAAGCTGATCACCGCGATCCGGCGCAGCAGGCCGATCTGCGGCGCGGCGAGACCGGCGCCGACAGCGTCCTCACCGATCTCGTGCATGCGCTGGAGCAATGCCTTGAGCTCGTCGTCGAACACCTCGACGGGCTTCGTCTCGGTCTTCAGCACGGGATCCGGAAACTGGCGGATCTGCGCCTGCGCGAGCTTGCGACGCGACTCGCGCTGCTCCTCGGACTCCTTGCGCGCCATCTCGCCTAGGCCCCGCGAGGCTCCTTCGGCGCGACCGGGGCGACACGCGCACCGCTCGCGACGAGGGTGCCGATGTTCTCGCCGCGCACCACGCGGACGATGTTCTCGGCGTCGTTGACGTTGAAGACGCGAATCGGCATGTCGTTCTCCATGCAGAGCGACAGCGCCGTCGTGTCCATCACCTTGAGGCCGCGCTCGATCGCCTCGAGGTGCGTGAGCTCGGGAATCAGCTTGGCGTCGGGATTGACACGCGGATCGTCGTCGAGCACGCCCTCCACCCCGTTCTTGCCCATCAGGATCGTCTGGGCGCCGATCTCGCACGCGCGCAGCGCCGAGGCGGTATCGGTCGTGAAGTACGGATTGCCCGTACCACCCGCGAAGATGATCACGCGGCCCTTCTCGAGATGCCGGATCGCGCGGCGCCTGATGTACGGCTCCGCGACCTCCTGGATGTCGAGAGCACTGAGGATGCGCGTGAAGACCCCGATGCGCTCGCACGCATCCTGGACCGCGATGGCGTTGAGCACCGTCGCGAGCATGCCGGCGTAGTCGGCCGACGCGCGGTCCATCCCCTTGGCCGATTCGGCCATCCCGCGGAAGATGTTGCCGCCGCCGACGACGATCGCTACCTCGACGCCCTCCTCGCGCACCTGCTGGATCGCGTAGGCGATCTCAGCGATGCGCGAGGGATCCATGCCGTAGCCCGCCTCGCCCATCAGCGACTCCCCGGAGAGCTTGAGGAGAACGCGGCTGAACGGCGTGCTGGTCATGGTTCCTACTCCTGGCCGAGGGTGTAGCTCGAGAAGCGCTTGATCTCGATGTTCTCACCCATCTCGGACGAGAGCGCGGCGCGGAACTGCTCGACGGTGAGATCCTCGTCGCGGAAGTACGGCTGGTTGAGGAGGCAGACCTCCTCGTACCACTTGCGCAGCTTGCCCTCGGCGATCTTCACCTGCACGTCGGCGGGCTTGTCGGCGGCCTGGGTGCGGAAGATCTCGAGCTCGGCCTCCTTGGCCTCCTCCGGCACGTCGGCCTCGGAGATCCAACGCGTGCCGTCCATCGAGACGATCTGCAGGCACATGTCCTTGACGAACTCGCCGAACTTGTCCGTGTTCGCCACGAAGTCGGTCTCGCAGCCGATCTCGACCATGACGCCCTTGACGCCACCGCCGTGGATGTACGAGGCGACCTTGCCCTCGCTGGTCGCGCGGCCACCGCGCTTGGCGGCCTTGGCCAGGCCCTTCTCGCGCAGCACCTTCTTGGCGGCGTCCATGTCGCCCGCCGCCTCGACGAGGGCGTCGCGGACCTCCATCATGCCCGCGCCCGTCTGGTCGCGAAGCACCTTGACGTCGGCGGCACTCGGCTTGTAATCGCTCATGGTTCTCGGTCCTTCTCGGCTTGCGCCGCGGTAATCAGGTTCAGATCCGCTTACGCGGTGGGCTTCTCGTCGGCGGCCTCGGCGGCAGCCTCTTCCAGGGCCTCGACGACGACCTCGGCGATCTCCTCGGCGACGATCGCCTCGGCGACGGCCTCCTCGGCGACGGCCTCGGCGACGATGGCCTCGGCCACGGCCTCGGCAGCGACCTCGACCGGGACGTCCGGATCGGCGACGGCGGCCTCGGCAACAGCCTCGGCGACGATGGCCTCGGCGACGGCGACCTCGGCGACGGCCTCGGCGACCTCAGCGGCCTCGAGGATCTCGGCGACGGCCTCCTCGACGGCGGCGGCCTCGTCGGAGGACAGGCCCTCGACGGCAGACGGCAAGTGCTTGCGGCCCTCGATCACGCCGTTGGCGATGACGCTGGCGATCAGGTCGTTCGAGCGGATCGCGTCGTCGTTGCCGGGAATCGCGAGGTCGACCTCGTCCGGATCGCAGTTCGTGTCGACGAGACCGATCAGCGGGATGTGCAGGCGCTTGGCCTCGCGCACGGCGAGCTGCTCAGCGTTGAGGTCGATCACGAAGATCGCGCTCGGGAGCTTCTGCATGTTCGCGACGCCGGAGAGGTTCGTCTCCAGCTTGTCGAGCTCGTGCAGGCGCACGAGGCGCTCCTTGGCGGGCAGCAGGTCGAGCTGACCGTCGGCGAGCAGGCGGCGCAGATCATGGAGGCGGTTGATGCGGTCCGTGATGGTGCGGAAGTTGGTGAGCAGACCACCGAGCCAGCGGTGGTTGACGTACGGCATGCCCGAGCGCTCGGCCTGCGTCTTGATCGCCTCGCGGGCCTGCTTCTTGGTGCCGACGAAGAGGACGGTCCCGCCGCTCGCGGCGATGTCGCGCACCATCTCGTGCGCCTCATTCGCGAGGACGACCGTCTTCTGCAGGTCGATGACGTAGATGCCGCCGCGCTCGCCGAAGATGAAGCGGCGCATCTTGGGATTCCAGCGGCGGGTCTGATGACCGAAGTGGACTCCGGCCTCCAGCAGTTCGCGCATGGTCACAGCTGCCATGTGAGTGGCTCCTTCAATTGGGTTGAGGTGGTCGTGCGCCCGCTGGCAGTCGCTGAGACCGGCTGATTGCCGGCACCGCTCAGTCGACCACGCCCCAGCGGGGGAGTGGGTTCGGGGTGAAACCTAGCGGAGGAGCGGGATCGAGGGTGCAGGAGGGCATCGTGGGCTCGATCGGTCGTTGCACCACTGGCGCGCCGCACGAATGCAAGGCGTTTGGGGGTCGGCAGTCCACATCACCCCGTGGTTGCATGCGGCTGTTCGTTCAGCCCGAGGCGGCGGTGCTGCGTGTGATGAAGTGGCTTGAGTACACGGGTTGCCGACGGGCGCCAGTCAGGCAGGGGGCTATCCCCGCTCATCACGTCAGGTCATTGGCATGGGCCCGCGCCAGGGGTATCGTGCACGCATGACCTCTGCGACATCTGCCCCCACGATCTCCTGGCGTGCAACAGCGCTGTTCTCGACGCTGAGCGTCTTGGCGATACTCCTGCTCGGCGCGGCGAGCGCTCAGGCGAAGCCAAGCGATCCACCCGTCGACTTCCTGATGGAGATCAATGCCGCGTCCGCGTCGTTCACGCCGGCATCGGGCGCACCTGGCGAGTACAAGCTGGTGCTGCGTGGCGTGCCGTCCAAGGTCGAGGCGAACGAGCTGACGGCGGCGGAGGACTCGGCGCTCTTGCCTCTCAATCACTTTCTGGCGTACTGGCTGTCGTACGGCGACGTGACGGGGCAGTTCGACGACAATCCCCCGCGCGCTGTCCTGCGCGGCGTCAACCCTGTCGACGGCGTGAGTGATGAGGTCGTGGTGCGGCTGCGCGACGCGTCGCGCAAGGGCACGACCCTGACGTTCGACGCCGAGATCATCGAGAGCACCCGCGTCTGGAACGTACTCGACGAGAAGCTCGCCGAGATCGACGAGACCCTGCCGCCCGGTGATCCCGATCTCGATCCGACCACCCTGACCGACGCCAAGATGTTCGTCGACATGCCGCAAAGGATCACCCAGCTGAAGCCAGAGTCCGACGTGCGCATGCTGGCCGCGACGCGGGCACAACCACAGACCACTACCCGAGGCCGAAGCTGCGGAGGGGTGTATTCCAGCCAGTTGGTGACCTGCTGGGCTGAAATCGGGGACTACCGGGAAGAGGACGAGTCGGGAATCGTCTGCGCGTACGAAAACAAGTACGACGGGTATGTCGGCTACACGCCGCATCGTGGCTTGTTCTTCGGCCTGGTCGGCGAAGTCGACTTGGGCCGCTATCACTGGAACCCCGGCAAGAACATCGGCCCCTGGGTCATTCGCAATCCCAATAACATGGACCACGATCGTTGCATCCGCTACTTCGTCGAGGGAAACTGGTACGGCATCCATAGAGACGCCTCCACCTATTACACGACGGACCGTTGCTCGTACTTCATGGCTCGGTGGTCGACAGGAGGAAGCTGCTACTGATAGCGCCGTAGCAGCGCATCAGACGCCACTGGGCCACCGGGGTCCGATCCCGGGAGCGCGGCGGACGCCCCGTCACCGATGCCACCCAAGAAACCTGCGCGGCCGTGCGGCCCACGTTGGCGGGCGTGCGGCCTGAATGGTCCTCAGCGAGCGCCGCCTGACTGATTGACGTCAGGACGGCGTGCCGCGTGCAGCCCGCAGCTGATCCAGCGCCCGCTGGAACTCGTCCGGCAGCGGCGATGTCAGCTCTATGGGCTCGCCGGTGACCGGATGATCGAAGGCGAGCCGATGCGCGTGCAGCGCCTGGTGTCTGAGTCCGAGCGTGTCGCTCGACGACGGACCGTAGACGGGATCGCCGACAACGGGGTGCCCGATCGCGGCGAAGTGCACGCGGATCTGATGCGTTCGACCCGTTTCGAGGTGGACGGACTCCAGCGTGTACTCGGGAAACGCCTCAACCAGCTCGAAGTGCGTGATGGCGGGACGCGAGCCGATGCCGTCGACGGCGCGGCGCGTGCGGTTGACGGGATCGCGGCCGATCGGGGCTTCGATGCGCCCGGCGATGCTCGGCGGGCGTCCATGGACGAGGGCGACGTACTCGCGCTCGATCTCGCGGCGACGCATCATCCGCTGCAGGGCGTCCAGGGTCTCCGCGTCACGCGCGACCACGAGCAGACCGGAGGTCTCCTTGTCGAGGCGATGCACGATGCCCGGGCGATCCTCCTCGCCCCCACCCGCGAGGCCACGCGCCGCGAGCACGCTGGCGAGCGATGGTCCAGGCGAGCCCGGCGATGCGTGCGTCACGAGACCGATCGGCTTGTCCACGACGACGAGCTGGGCGTCCTCGTAGAGAATCGTCGGCTCCAGCACCGCGGGTACCTCGTGGACGATCTCCTCCGGCTCGGGCTGATCGATCACCACGACCTGGCCGCGCTGCACCCGGGTGCTGCGCGACTTCGCCTCGCCATCGACGGTGACGTCACCGTCGTCGACGAGCCGCTGCGCGGCAGAGCGCGACAGACCGGGCACGGCCTCATGCACGACCTGATCGAGGCGCGCACCTGCCTGCTCGGCGGCGACGATGATCTCGATCATGCGCGCTGCTGGCGCTCGCCCAGCAGCAGCGTGATCAACAGGAGGATGACACCCACCGTGATCGCCACGTCGGCGAGGTTGAAGACCGGAAAGCGCGTCAGCTCCAGAAAATCCGTCACGTAGCCCTGGCGTAGACGATCGAAGAGATTCGACGACGCCCCGCCGGCCAACAGGCCGATCGCGATGGGCAGGAGCGGCGAGCGCCCGCCGGAGCGTGCGAAGTAGACGAGCATCCAGGTGATCGCGATGAACGACAGGATGATCACCAGAATCTGGCTGTCCTGGAACTGCCCGAACGCGATGCCGGTATTGCGCGTGTTCGTGAAGTGGAAGAACGGCAGAACCTCGAACGGGTCGTTCGGCGTGAACGAGGCGCGCGCGATCTTCTTCGTCACCTGATCGGCGGCGATCGCAACCAGCGCCACGACGGCGAAGACCGTCCAGGCGAGTGCGTCCGCCGGTTGGCGCAGCGGCCGCGTGGGATCGACCGCGGGAGTCGGCGGCGACGCCGACATCGGGCTAGCGGCGCTCCGACTTGCTCTGGCACTCGATGCAGCGCGCGCTTGCCGGCAGCGCCTCGAGGCGCTTGTCGGGGATCGGCTGTCCGCAGTCGATGCAGATGCCGAACGTGCCGTCGGCGATGCGCGCGAGCGCGGCGTCGACCTCGTCGAGGCTGGCCTGGAGATCCTCCTCCATGCCCTCGTCGAGCTCGTTCGTCAGCGTCTCGACGGCGTCGTCGGAACCCGCGCCGAGGCGCTCCGCGCTGTCGCGCCCGGGATCGACGAGATCACCGCGCAGCTGCGCGAGGTCGTGGAGCAGGCGCTCGCGCTCAGCGGTCAGTGCGGTCGTTGCGGTATCGGCGTCCATGTCCGAACCGTAGCGCCGTGCCGAGGGCACGGCGGCGCTCAGTGGAGGGTGATCTCCTCGCGGAAGAGCTCGTGCTCCTCCGTACGCTCGTTCAGTTCCTCGGACGTCTCGATCTCATCGAGGACAGCCTCAGCGGTCTGCAGGAAGGCTCGATAGCGCGCCTGCAGCTCGCGGCCCTTCTGCTCGATCCCCTGCGTGTCGCGCCAAACGGCCGCGCGCTGATGATGCGCCTCGCCCATGATCTCGCGCGCCTCCTGCTCCGCTTCGCGGATGATCTGGGCGGCCTCCTTGCGGGCGGCCTCCTTCTGATCCGCGGCGTTCTTCTCGGCGCTGACGAGCGTGCGGCGG
>CAINDT010000034.1 GCA_903847495.1 uncultured Actinomycetes bacterium | reverse complement strand
GGCGGCCTCACGGCGCTTGACGACCTCGGCAGCGGATGCATCGAGCTGATCCTGCAGCGCGCGAGCCTCGCGCAGCTCGTTCTGGCGAATGCCGCGATCGCGGCGCGTCTCGGCCATGGCCGACAGCACCAGCTCGAGACGAAGCTCGAGGAGCTCGGCCTCCATCAATGCAGCACGCTCGGCGGCCGAGGCCTGCAAGGCGAGCGGGCGCAGGCGACCCTGGATCTCGGCCTGTTTCGTGCGCGCATCGACGAGATGGCGCTCGACACGATTGAGCTTCTGCTGCGCGCGAACGCGGCGGCGCTTGAACTTACCGAGGCCGGCGACCTCCTCGATCAACCCGCGGCGGACCGAAGGACTGGCGAGCAGCACCTGATCGACCTGGTTCTGACCGATGATCGCGTGGCTGTCCTTGCCGAGGCCGATGTCGGCGAGCACCTCGTGCACGTCGAGCCGGCGCACGGGGACGCGATTGAGCATGTATTGGCTCTCGCCGTCACGACTGAGGCGACGCAGAATCGACAGCTCGGGACGTCCTCCCGGCGCCACACCGCCCTCGTCCTCCAAGACGAGCTCCACCTCCGCGACGCCCGCGGCAGCTCGGCCCTCCGAGCCACTGAAGAGAACGTCGAGGCCGGTGGCGACACGCACTTCGCTCGGCGCCTGCGACGCCATCGCCCAGCGCAATGACTCGGCGATGTTCGACTTGCCGGAGCCGTTCGGCCCGACAATCACGCCGACGCCCTTGTCGAACTGCATCTCCGTCTCGTCGGCGAAGCTCTTGAAGCCCTTGATGCGGATGCGGGTGAGCCTCATGCGTCGCCGCCCTCAAGCGCGCGCATGGCTCGTCGAGCGGCATGCTGCTCGGCAGCGCGGCGCGATGCACCCTCGCCCTCGCCACGGATACCGCCGTCGATGATCGCCACTACGCGGTAGTGGCGCGCGTGCGCTGGTCCGGTCTCCTCCACGGATTCGTACGCTACACGGCGACCCTGACGCTGCAGGTGCTCCTGAAGCGCTGTCTTGGGGTCGACGCGGGGGTCGAGCGCATGGTCGAGCAGAGGCGCAAAGGCCTCAACCGCGGCCGCATTCGCCTCGTCCCAACCGCGTTCGAGGAAGATCGCGCCGAGCGCGGCCTCCGTCAGATCGGCCAGCACGGAGCGGTTGAGCGAGAGCCGTTGGGACTCCCGCGCGTGCACGGTCGCGACCATCAGCGCAGCCATCCGGTCGCCGAGACCCTCGTTGCGCGCCACGACGGCGCAGAAGCGGGCAGAGCGCAGCTGGTTCTTGATCCGCGATAGCTCGCCCTCGGCGGCGGTCGGAAAGCGCTCCAGCAGAAAGGCGCCGAGCGCGAGATCGAGTACCGCGTCGCCCAGCAACTCGTATCGCTCATACGAGTCGCCGGGCGACGCAGCCCAGCTCGCGTGCGTCAGCGCACGGGTGCGCGACTCGGCCGCCAGGGCGTCGAGTCGCCGTGCAATCGGACGGTTGGGATCAGTCAGCGCGGGCGACGATGAAGTCGACGGCCTCGCCGACGGTGCCGATCGACTGGGCCTCCTCGTCGGAGATCTTCACGCCGAAGCCCTCCTCGAGGTCCATGATCAGCTCGACCAGGTCGAGCGAGTCGGCCTGCAGGTCGTCGCGCATGTGCGCGCTCTCGGTGATGTCTGCCGGGTCGACGTCGAGACGCTCGACGAGAATCTCCTGCACCTTGCCCAGAACCTCTGCGCGATCAGCCACTGTCTTTGCCCTTTGTTCGAAGTCGTGTGGACGCGCTGACACTAGCAGGCGGCTATACGGCGTTACGACACGCGGGTGCTGATCGCGCCGATCAGATCGCGCTCGACGCCTTCGGCGGCATAGCGGCAAGCCTGCGCAATGCCGTGGGGTCGCGCCGAACCGTGGACGACGATCGTGACGGCGTTCGCGCCGAGCAGGTGCGCGCCACCGTACGTGTCCGGGTCGAGGGTGTCGCGCACCCGACGCAACCCCGGGCGCAGCAGCAGACCGCCCAGCTGACCACGCAGGCCGGTGGCCTCGGCACGCACGCGACGGAAGGCCTCGCGCGCAGTGCCCTCGCAGGTCTTGAGCAGCACGTTGCCGGCGAAGCCGTCCGTGACGATCACATCAACGAGCGACGTGAGCGCGTCACGGCCCTCCACGCTGCCGCGGTACGCGAGCGCGACGTCGTCGGCCAGCAGCGCGTGCGCCTCCTTCATGCGCGCATCGCCCTTGCCCGGTTCCTCGCCGATCGCGAGCAGGCCGCACGTCGGCGCGTCGATGCCCAGCAGGTGCTCCGCGAAGGCGGTGCCGAGATGCGCGAACTGATGTAACTGCTGCGGCGTCGTGTCGAGGTTGGCGCCGGCGTCGATCAGCACTGTCGGACGCACCGCACCGGGCAGTACCGCGGCAAGGCCCGGGCGGCTGATGCCGGGCGCGCGCCCGATGATCAACGCGGCCGCGGCAAGCGTCGCCCCGGAGTGCCCCGCCGAGACGAGCGCCTGCGCCTCCCCCGCCTTGACGGCACGGGCCGCTACGACGATCGAGGCGCTGTCATCGCCACGCACGGCCTCGGCCGGCTCGGCGTCCTGCGGCACGACACTCGACGCATGGCGCAGCTCAATGCGCGGATGCCCGTCGACCAGTGGACGCAGCACTGTCTCATCACCCACGAGCAGCACAGAGAGCTCCGCCGAGTCCACGGCGGCACGAACGCCTTCGACGACGGACAGCGGCGCGGAATCGCCGCCCATCGCGTCGACCGCGATGACGACGCCCACGGGCTACGCCAGGGGAGCGTTATCGACGATGTACCGCTTGCCGCGGTACGTTCCGCAGCTCGGGCACACACGGTGCGGCAGCTTCGGCGCCGAGCACACGGAGCAGGTCGCGACCATCGGGGACGCGATCTTGTGCGTTGCGCGACGCTTGTCGCGGCGGGCCTTGGAGGTTTTCCGTTTCGGGACTGCCATAACGCGGAGCAGACTAGCGAACCCGACACGCGGGCGGCGTCACTACCCCTCCGGGGCGTCGTCCTTGAGCTGCTGGAGGGCGCCCCAACGGCTATCCGGCTCCGGCGGCGGGCACTGACACGAGCCGATATTGAGGTCGGTGCCGCACGACGGGCAGAGCCCCTGGCAGTCCTCCTTGCAGAGGATCTTGTGCGGCATGGACAGGACGATCGCGTCGGCCGCCCACGAGCCCGCGTCGAGTTCCTCGCCCTGCAGGTAGTCGCAGACCTCTTCCGCCTCAAGGCCTGGCTCGGGGTGATCCGCCTGGTACTCGCGAGCGTCGATCTGCACCGGCACGGAGGCCGGCTCGAGGCAGCGATGGCACGGCCCAGTGATCGTCGTCTGCAGACGCAGGCGGAACAGCAGCCCCGACAGCGTGCGCGTGACGTCGAGGCGCGCGATGGGCGGAGACAGCGGACCGGCATACTCGACGCCGCCGAGCTCGAGCTGCGGCACGGCAACCGGCACCTCGACCGAGCGCTCCGCACCCGGCTCGAGCCGGAGCTGCGAGAGATCGATCATGGCCGGAGCCGCCGCGCCGGGATCAGGTCGTGATCTCGGTGAACTGCGCAGAGCCACCCGACGTGCGCTCGGGCGAGGCGCTGGCCAGCTGGCCGCGACCGCGCTGAACGGCGCCGAGGAACTTGCCGAGGTTGGCCTCGAGCGTGCCGAGGATCTCGTCGGCGTAGTCCTCCGCGCCGAGCCGGATCTCGCGCTCGCGATTGCGCGCGTTCTCGAGGATCTCCTGCGCCTGACGCTCCGCCAGCCGCACGACCTCCTGCTGCGATGCCTCACGCTGGGCGATCTCGCGGGCCTCGACAACGATGCGCTCAGACTCGCGCTTGGCCTCGCCGAGCATCTCCTGACGCTCCTTCACGATCCAGCGCGCCTGCTTGATCTCGTCGGGGATCGTCGCGCGCATCTGGTCGAGGATCTCCCAGATCTCCTCACGATCGATGCGAACCTGATCCGTCAGCGGGACGGCTTTGGCGTTGTGGACCAGCTCGTCGAGCTTGTCAATGAGAACGAGGACATCCATGAAGACTCCTTCACATGCTACGTGACGTCGGATGGTCGTCGAACCAGCGGACGACACACGGTGGAACGAGATTCTCGACGGATCCGCCGAACGCGGCGATCTCGCGGACGCCGCTCGAGGAAACGAACGAGAGCGGACCCGAGGCGGCCAAGTAGACCGTCTCGATCTCCGCTGCGAGGTGGTGGTTGAGCTGCTGCATCTGGAATTCCCACTCGAAGTCGGAAACGGCACGGAGCCCCTTGACCAGTGCGCACGCGCCCTTGGCCCGTGCGAACTCGACGACGAGATCCGTGAACGTCTCCACGCTCACGTTCGGCACATCTGCGAGTGATTCTTGCAGGAGCGCCACCCGTTCGTCCGCCGGGATCAGCGGCTCCTTGTGCTTCGGACGCCGCACGACGCCCACGACGACGTGGTCGAACAGCGTCGAGGCGCGCTTGATGATGTCGACGTGCCCGTAGGTGACGGGGTCGTAGGACCCCGGGCAGATGGCGATGCGCTGACTCATGCAGGCCCAAGGATGACGATCCGGGCGGCTGCTATGCGGCGGTTGTAGCGCTCGACGAGTCCGGGAACCTCGAATCCGTCTGCTGCAGCGGTCTCGAGGACGATGCGTCCAGCGGGCGTTACCACCTGCGGCAGCAGCTCTGCGAGCGTCGGTGCGAGCTTCGGTACCGCCTCGTACGGCGGGTCAACGACGATCAGATCGAACGTCTCCCCCGCCTCGACCAGCCGCTTCAGCGTGGTGAGCGCGTTGGCCTTGTCGATCGTGGCGCGCTCGCGCTCCCCGAGCTCGGTGATGTTGGTCTTGATGGCGGCGAGAGCCTGCGCGTCGCGCTCAACGAAGAGGCAGTGGGCGGCGCCACGCGACAGCGCCTCGAGCCCCATCGCGCCCGAGCCGGCAAAGAGATCGAGGACGCGCGCCTCGACGACGACCGAACCGAGCGACGAGAAGATCGCCTCGCGCGCGCGATCAGAGGTGGGCCGCACACCCTTGCCCGGTGGGACGGCGAGGCGGCGCGAGCGGTGCTGGCCGGCGACGATGCGCATCTCAGGCCCGCCGCAACGCAGCGATCAGCTCACCAAAGCGCTCATCGGCGGCCTGCTCGAGGATCGCGTCGCCACCTTCGCGCAGCAGGCGCGCAGCATCGTCGCGGGCGCGGTCGAGCAGGCGGCGGTCGCTGTGCAGGCGGGCGTAGCGCAGGTCGGTACGGCCGCTCTGGGCCTCGCCGAGCAGACGACCTTCGCCGCGCATCTCGAGATCGATCTCGGCGAGTGCGAAGCCGCTCGTGTGCTTCACCAACGCGTCGAGCCGGGTACGCCCCTCCGGCGTGGGCTCGGCCGAGCTGTAGAGCAGGCAGTACGACTGCTCCTGCCCGCGACCGACACGCCCGCGCAGCTGGTGCAGCTGGGCGAGCCCGAAGCGGTCGGCGTCCTCGACGACCATCACCGAGGCGTTCGGCACGTCAACGCCGACCTCGATCACCGTGGTGGCGACGAGGACGTCGATCTTGCCCGCCGCGAAGTCGGCCATCACACGCTGGCGGTCGGCGGCCGGCATCTGCCCGTGCGCGCAGGCCACATGTAGGTCTTTGAGCGGACCCGTCGCGAGACGCGCCGCCTCCTCCTCGGCGGCACGGGCCTCAACCTCCGGGTTCTCCTCGACGAGCGCGCACACCACGTAGGCCTGGCGGCCGGCATGCACCTGCTCGACGATCCAGCGGTAGCCGTCCTCGCGCTTGGCCTCGGGCACGACGCTCGTCTTGATCTCCTTGCGCCCCGGCGGCAGCTCGTCGATCACGCTCAGGTCGAGGTCGCCGAAGGCCGTCAGCGCCAGCGAGCGCGGAATCGGCGTGGCCGTCATGTGCAGCACGTGCGGGACGGGGCCGTCCGACTTCGCAAGCTTCGCGCGCTGGGCCACGCCGAAGCGATGCTGCTCGTCCACGACGAGCACGCGCAGATCGGGGAACTCGGTATGCAGCAGCGCGTGCGTGCCGATCGCGATCAGCGGCTGGCCCGCCGCAATGCGGGCGCGTCGGGCGCGTCGCTCCTTCTCGGGCACGTCGCCGGACAGGTAGGCGATCTCGATGCCGAGCGGCTCGAGCAGGCGCTCGGCACCGCGCAGATGCTGCAGCGCGAGGACCTCGGTCGGCGCCATCAGCGCGCCTTGTCCCCCGGCCTCGACGGCCCGCACGAGTGCGGCGAAGGCGACGGCGGTCTTGCCGGAACCGACGTCGCCCTCGAGCAGGCGCTGCATCGGCTGATCCGAGTCGAGGTCGCGCTCGATCGACTCGAGCGCGCGAGCCTGGGCGCCGGTGAGCTCGAAGGGCAGTGCGGCACGGTACGCCGTCGACAGCTCGCCCGGCGAACCCAGGGCGATCGCGCCGGCGCGGTCGTCGGCCTCGCGGCGATGGCGCAGCAGGGCGAGCTGCAGCAGCAGGAGCTCCTCATAGGCGAGCCTCCGTCGCGCGGACTGGAACGCGTTGCGCGTGCGCGGCTGGTGCCCTGCCTTGAGCGCGTCACGGCGCAATGGCAGCCGGTGACGCAGGCGCAAGTCGACAGGCACTGGATCGGGCACGCCGTCGATCAGGTCCGTCAGGGCCTCAGCGACGAGGCCGCGCAGCACGCCCGTCGAGATCTGGCTCGACGCGTGGTACACGGGGATGAGGCCCGGGCCGACCTGCACGCCATCGGGGTCGTCGAGCACCTCGTGGCTGCGCACCGTCAGCTCGGCACCGCGCGCCCCTACCTTCAAGGCGCCCCGCGCCACGAGCCGCGTGCCCGGCTCCAACGTCCGCGCGAGATGGCGCTGGTTGAACCACGTCAACGCCAGCTCGCCGGTGTCGTCGGAGAGCCGCGTCTGCAGGATGCGCAGTCCACGACGGCGCGTCGGGCGCTCCGTGATCGAGCCGATCCGGCCGATCACGGTCACCTCATCCTCACCGCTCAGGATCGCCTCCGCAATCGTCTGCTGCGCGGTCAGGTCCTCGAAGCGAAATGGCAACTCGTCGATCAGGTCACCGCGGGTCTCCACGCCGAGTGCGCGCAGGGCGGCGACGCGCTTGGCCGGGCCCGTGATGGGCTGGCCGAGCGCGAACGGTCGCGGCGCGGTGCGGAGACGCGACGGCGCGGCGAGCTCATCGACTCCGGGAAAGGGCGCCAGCACGTGCCTCATTGTCGCGGACGAGTCCTCGGGCGTGGATCTGCGAGACTCGGACCATGCCGCGCGCGATCGCAGTCGACTGGTCGGGAGCAACGACAGGTGAACGCGCGAAGATCTGGATCGCCGAAGCGGTCGACGGCGAGCTGGAGACCCTCGAGAGCGGCCGAACCCGCGCCGAGGCGATCGCCTGGGTGTGCGAGCGACGCAGCGCCGTAGCGTCCTGCGTCGTCGGGTTCGACTTCTCCTTCTCCCTGCCCGCGTGGTTTCTCGACGCGCACGGCTGCTCCTCGATCGACGACGTCTGGGCGCTCGTCGCCGAACATGGCGAGACGTGGCTGGACGACTGCTCAGCACCATTCTGGGGACGCCCGGGCAAGAAGCGCGGCGACGAGCCACAGCTGCGCGGGTGCGAGGAGGGCTGGAACGTCCGCGGCATCGTCCCGAAGAGCGTGTTCCAGATCGGCGGTGCCGGCGCGGTCGGCACCGGCACCCTGCGCGGCATCCCGTTCCTCCCCACCCTGCGCGAGGCCGGCTGGTCGATCTGGCCGTACGACGCGCCGTCGGAACATGTCATCGCCGAAATCTGGACGCGGCTTCTGACAGGGCCTGTTGCGAAGTCCTCGGCCGATGGGCGTCGCGCGTGGCTAAAGGCCAACGCGAGCCTGCGCGGGCGCCTGCTCCGCGCCGCAGTCGACTCTGAAGACGCCTTCGACGCCGCGGCCTGCGCGCTCGTGCTCTCCCGCTGCAACGACCTTGAGGCAACGCTTCGCGCGCCGCGTACGGGCGATCCCCGCGAGGGCTGCATGCTGACGCCGCCCAGCGTGCTCGACCGCTGATCCTGCCCTACGCTTCCGGCATGGACATCGGCGAGGAGCGCGAGCGGATCATCGTGGAGCCGGCGACATCGCCAATCCCGCAGGAGACGCCCGCCCCGGAGCGCATGCCCGAGCCGAAGCCGGAGCCGGCGCGCGAGCCCGACGCCGAGCCCGTCCCGGCATGACCGAGCACGACTTCGTCGTCCCCGACCTGGTCGAGCCGATCATCGGCTACCGCTCCTGGACGATCCGCGTGCACCCCTCAGGCGAGCCGCGGCTCTGCTCGCCCTACCGACGCTCGATCTGGGAGCCACGCCGACCCGAGACCGCGCGTTGCGGCATCGGCGACTGGTCGTCGCCGCTCGCCGTCCGCCCCGTCTCGCACGCGCCACGTGGGCATGCCGCGCCAGCCGAGGGCTGCACGTGCGGCGTCCACGCGTGGGCGTCCGAGGGCAAGATGCTGCTGGACACCGCCGACGCCCGTGGCCTGCGCGCCGTCTCGGGTGGCGTGGCGCTGTGGGGCGAGGTGCTGCGTCACGACAAGGGGTGGCGCGCCGGCCACGCATACCCGCACGCCCTGCGCGTGCACGCCGCCACGACCGACGGCCTCTGCTTCGTCTTCAGCTGGGAGACCGGGCAACTGCGGGCCGCGCCCGCCGAGGAGCTCGCCGCGCTGCTGACCGAGACCTACGGGGTGCCAACGATCATCGATCCGGGCGAGGATCTGCTCGGGCCGCGACCCCGCTACGCGCCGTCCGCACTGAAGCTGCCCCGCGCGCACCTCGGATTGCGGGCGGAGGACGCCGCGCTGCTGGAGCCGCCGGCGACATGGCGCACACGGCTCGCGCGCTGGCTCACCGAAATGCCGTGAGGTGCGGAGGAATCATTCCTCCGCACCTCGCACAGGCTCAGCTCTTGACGCTGTCGCGGACGATCGTGCCGTCCGCCGCGACCAAGACGCAATGACGTGTGCCGTCGGTCGCGTTGACCTTGACCTTCCAGACCGCGCCCGCGTCGTCCGTGCGCTCAACCTCACGCACGGTGCCCGGCACGGCTACGAGTGCGGCGGCAGAGGCCTGCTCGGCCGTGACTGCGCCAGCGGGAAGCGGCGCAATCGCGCCACGGTCGCCGCCACCCTCTGCCTTCTGGGCGATGATCGTCCCGTCGGCGGCCACGAGGACCTCAGCGCGGGCGCCGCTTGCCAGCAGCAGCTTGACCTCCCAGGCGGCGTTCGCCGCATGAGCGCGCTCGACCTTCGTCGCCGTGCCACCGGGATTGGCGGCGACCGCAGCAGCCGAGGCCTGTGCAGACGTGACTGCACCGGCCGGCAGCGGCGTCGTCACGTGCTCAGACGAGCTCGAGCCGTACTCGGACGGATCACCGGCGAGCACGGTTTCCGTGTGCGTCGT
>CAINDT010000033.1 GCA_903847495.1 uncultured Actinomycetes bacterium | reverse complement strand
GTGCAGAACCAGGCGATGGCGGAGGGCTCCGCCACGCAGTGGTTCCTGTTCCTGCAGGGCCTGCCCCCGAACATCGGCACGTGGATCGTCGGCGCGGTCGGCATGGTGCTGATCGGCTGCGGCCTCGCGCTCGTCGACGGTACGGGCCGGAAGCGGTGAGGCGCGTCTTCGGCGACAGTCGCGAGCCGGCGAGGAAGCCGGCCTTCATGTCCGACGACGGCTCGCAGCGCTACGGTCGCTTCGCCTTCCGCGTGGTGCTGATCCTGCTGCTGATCTACGGCGTGCCGACGTCAGGGCTCGCGAGCGCCGACCCCGCCCTGGCACTGGCCCCGACCCTGCTGATCACCCTGCCACTCGCGGTCGCAGCGCTCGCGCGGCGCATGGACCTCGGCAGTCTCCTGCTCTTGTCAGTTCTGCTGCTGATCCCGTGGGGACTGATCGCCTCGGCGGCGAGCAGTTTCTGAACGCCCGGACGTAAGCGCGACATCCGAGCGTCCGACTCCGGGGCATGAACGCCACCAGCCTCCTCACGGGCTTCGCCCTCGTCCTGATCGCCGTGATCACGATCGACTGGGCGCGCTCGCTGTCGCGACGATCGCGTCGCACGTCGCGCGATGCCGCGTCGCATCGACGCACTGCGCGTCGCAGGTAGCGCGACGACAGGCGCGGTTCGCGCGACCATCGTCGCACCGCACCGCGCCTGGGTAGCTCAGCGTCCGCGATGGTGCGCGACATGCACGAGAACGGCCGCGCAGAACACCATGGGGCGGCGTTCTACCGCACGGCGTCCGGTACCGAGCCCGTGCGCGAATTCCTCGAGCGGCTGCCGCCGCGTTACCGCGATGCCCTCCGGCGCCAGATTCACCACGCGTGCCTGATCCTCGACGCGACGGGCTTCGACCCCGCGTTTCCGCGCACCTCGCACGTGCGCGGCCCGATCCGCGAGCTGCGATGCCACTTCGGACGAACGCTCTACCGCATCCTCTACGGGCGCTCAGGCCGGCTCCTGATCCTGCTCCACGTATTCGAGAAGCGCCGACGCACCATCGCCCCAGCGGACATCGACTGCGCCATCGCGCGATGGCTGGACTTCGAGCAGCGCTCGCGAACGGAAGAGAGTTAGCAGAAATGATAAGATCGGCATTTGTGAACGCTCCGTCTCCATCTCCCTCGAGGCACGACCCCGTCGGCACCGCGCTGGACGCGTGGCACGAAACCCAGCTCGCCGATCCGGCGTACGCGCGTGCGGTCGCCGCCAATGACGTTGCTGATCAGATCGCCGTGAGCATCCTTCGTGCGCGTCTCGCACTTGGCATGTCGCAGGCCGAGCTCGCCTCGCGCGTCGGCACGAGCAACACCGCGATCTCGCGTCTCGAGAGCGGCGGGCACCGGCCGAGCATCTCGACGCTCGAGCGGGTGGCGGACGCGCTCGGACTGCGCCTCGTGATCGGCCTCGAAGCCCCGCCCCGCTAGTCGTGCACGGACCCGTCGGGCATCGTCGCGCCCGCTAGGCTCGCACCGGCGAGATCCGCGTCGCTGAGGTCCGCGCCGAGCAGGTTCGCGCCGTCGAGCTGCGTCTTGGCGAGAAACGCGCCGGTGAGGTTCGTGCCGGCGAAGTTGAAGCCGCGCAGGTCGCCCTCCTCGAGATCGATCTCCGAGAGGTCGAGGCCGGAGAGATCAGGCGCCTGCTCGATCGAGAAGCCGTACTCGGCGATGATCGGCACGGCCACACGCCAGTACTTGTCGCGGTACTCCTCGGGCACACCGAGATCGATC
>CAINDT010000032.1 GCA_903847495.1 uncultured Actinomycetes bacterium | reverse complement strand
ATCGTCCGCCCCGCGAGATCACCCGCCTGGAAGATCGGCTGCGCTCGCGCTTCGAGTGGGGGCTGATGACCGACGTTCAGCCGCCCGACTTGGAGACGCGGATCGCGATCCTCCGCAAGAAGGCCGCACGTGATCAGATCCTGATTGACGACCCCGAAGTGCTCGCCGCGATCGCCATGCGCGTGCAGACGAACATCCGCGAGCTCGAAGGTGCCCTGACTCGCAGCATCGCATTCGCGACGCTCAACGGTGAGCCGCTGACGGTCGAGCTCGTGCGCGACGTCCTCAGCTCGCAGTATCCCGAGGACTCGCGACCCGTCACCGTGGAGAGCGTCCAGCGTGTCGTCGCCGAGTATTTCTCGTTGACGATCGAGGACCTCTGCTCGGAGCGCCGTACGCAGACCGTTGTCTTCCCGCGCCAGGTTGCCATGTACCTCAGCCGCGAACTCACCGACATGTCCCTGCCGCGCATCGGACAGCTGTTCGGCGGTCGAGATCACAAGACCGTGCACTGGGGGCACGACAAGATCGCTAAGCGTATGAAGGAAGATCGTTCGCTTTACAACATGATTCAGGAGCTCACGTCCACCATTCGGCGGCTCGGATGAGCTCGTTGCGTGGGGACAGCGCTGGGGGTAAGCAGGGTGGCCCCGTGGGAGGAGCCCCGCTGTTCTCCCCATGTGCGGTCGTCGGGCTGGGAGGCTCACCGTCCGCTGGGGAGCGATTCTCGAACGCCCCCCGACCCATCCCCAGCCTCAACCACCGCGAACCGCAGGCTGAGAGCGGTGTCGTCCGACTTCTCCCCGTCATCCCCAGCCCCTATGGTGATGACTATCTAAGAACTTCTCTTTCAACAACATCCATCATCGGGATAGCCGCTGCATGAAGATCCGCTGCAATCGAGAGCACCTCGCCGATCGCCTCGCGCAGGCCGCGCGCGCCGCTTCGACGCGCGCCAACCTCCAGAGCGCCGCGCATGTGCGCCTCTCTGCCGAGAGCTCTGAGGTTCCGGTCGAGCTCGCTGCGACCGATCTTGAGATGACACTGCGCGTGCCACTCGACGCCGACGTGGAGCAGGGCGGGTCGGTGCTTCTCCCCGCCAAGATCGCACCGGAGTTGATTCGCGCCCTTAACGGTGAAACGGTCGAGCTCTCGGCCGAGGACGACGGACGCGTCCTGGTGTCCGCCGGCTCCTCCACCTACACCCTCTACGGGCTACCGGTCGATGAGTTCCCGCAACTTCCGGAGATCGATCACGAGCAGGTCTTCGAGACCGATAGCGCCGTCTTCGCCGACGTCGTCGGGCGCGTCAAGCGAGCGGCGTCGCGCGACGAGAGCCGCCCGGTCCTCACCGGTGCGCTCGTGCGCTTCGAGTCGGATCGCATCACGATGGCCGCCACCGACTCGTACCGCCTCGCTGTCGCCGAGGCACCGCTGACGAAGGCGCCGCCGGAGGCGCTCGAGGCGATCATCCCGATCAAGGCCCTTGAGGAGGTCGTGCGCATCGCCGGCGCCGATGGCGCGCTGAGTGTCGCCATCGGCGAGGGCCTGGTCACCTTTGGCATCGACGGTATCTGGCTGAGCGTTCGCCGTATCGAGGGCCAGTTCCCGAACTTCACGGCACTCAAGCCCGATGGTGTCGAGCAGTCCGCGACGATCGCCAAGGACGAGCTCCTCGAGGTCGTCCGTCGCGTGGGTATCGTCGTCCGCCAGAACACGCCCGTACGTGTCGAGCTCGCGCCGGGGCAGCTGAGTCTCCAGGCCCGCACCGCCGACGTCGCCGAGGGCGCCGAGTCGATCCCGGTTGCGGCTACGGGCACCGAGACGATCGAGATTGGCTTCAACCACGAGTTCCTCCGCGACGGCATCGAGAGCGTCCCGGGCGACGAGGTGAAGCTGAGCCTGATCTCCTCGCTGCGACCGGCGCTGCTCGAGAGCGT
>CAINDT010000031.1 GCA_903847495.1 uncultured Actinomycetes bacterium | reverse complement strand
GGCTTCGTCCTCGTGCGGGTCGTCGCGCTGCTCTTGGCGCTGCCGATCGGTCTCAAGATGGGCGTCGCGGCCAACGCGCGCTTCGACTGGAAGAACGTGGCGATCTGGGGCATTGGCGACTCGGTCGCCTCCCTCCTCTTCGTGGCCGCCGCCGACCGCGGACCGGTCGCCGTCGCCGGCGTCCTCGCCGCGCAGTTCGCGACCGTCGGCGTGATCGTCGGCATGGTCGTTCTGAAAGAGCGCCTACGCGCTCGCCAGTGGGTCGGCATCGTCACGGTGATCGCTGCTGTCACCGCGATCGCCGCCGTCGGCGCCGGGTAGCCACGCGCCACACGCGAGAGCCCGGTGGCGATGATGCTGGACACGATGGGCCCGGGCCCATCATGTCCATTGCGCGCACGCGAAAAACGCGCAATCATGCGGTTCTCGCACACGCCGATTTCGTTTTTTGGCTCCAGTGCAGGGTTTTCGGGCATGACACGATGGGCCCGGGCCCACCTTGTCCACGCGATCGCGGTGCCGCCGCATGCCAACGCGGATTTCCGACGCTGTGAGAGTAGGCTTCCGCCATGCCACACGCACACGTCAACGGCGTTGAGCTCCACTACGTGCAGGGCGGCGCGGGCGACGACGTCCTGCTGCTCTGCGGTCTCGGTGACGACGTCTCTGCGTGGGATGGACAGGTCGCGGCTCTCAGTGAGCACTTCCGCGTCACCGTCGTCGACAACCGCGGCGTGGGCCGATCATCTCTTCCCGACGGGGAGTTCACCGTCCGCGACATGGCTGCCGACGCGATCGCACTCTGCGACGAGCTGGGCATCACCCGTACGCATGTGATGGGCTTCTCGATGGGCGGCGCGATCGCGCAAGAACTCGCGAATGCGCGTCCCGGCCTCGTGCGCAGCCTGGTGATCGTCGGCTCGTGGGCCTACTCAGACCGGCTCTTCCGCAACTTCATCGAGAGTTCGATCTACTTCGCCGGCTTGGCGGACGACGAGGAGAAGTTCCTCCGCTACTTCCTCGGCTCGACGTACTCGCGTGCGGTCTGGGAAGACGGCCGCATCGATGCATTCGCAGCAGCGTTCCTCGAGCATCCCTACCCGCAGGAGCTCGAGGCATTCCAGCGCACAGCGCGTGCGATTCTCGATCACGACACGCGCGACCGCCTCGGTGCGATCACCGCACCGACGCTCGTGCTGTACGGCGAGGAAGACATCATCTGCCCACCGCGCCACTCGCAGGAGATCGCGTCACTGATCCCCGGGGCCCAACTGATCGGCGTGCCCGACCAGGCGCACCAGCCCTTTCAAGAGGGGCCGGAGAACTTCAACCGGATCGTGCTCGAGTACTGGGCCGAGTGCTAGCCGGCCGGAGAGGCAACGCCCCTCCGGCCAGTCGAGCAGATCAGCAGCAGTCGCAGCCCAGGCCGTGCCAGTCGCGCATGTGGTTGGCCACGCGCGGCGGGATCACCTCGGCCGGGTAGTACTTCTTGTAGAAGTCGAGATCGAGGTGCTGGGCCTG
>CAINDT010000030.1 GCA_903847495.1 uncultured Actinomycetes bacterium | reverse complement strand
GCTCTGCACTGCCCGCCTCGTGGTCAAGAAGGCAGGCACCGTCAAGGTCACCTGCACGCTGACTGGCGCCGGTCGCGCGGCGACGCGTACACGCGCCGTGCGGATCCTGCTGCGCACCACGTATCGCGCCAGTGACGGCACCAGCGTCGTACAGACCAGCACCGTCTCGCTCCCGCGCGCCACTGCCAAGCGCTGAGGGCTGCGCGCAACGACACGCTCTCGAAATGCGTTCGCCCCGCGTGGACGGACGCCACAGTGCGCGTGCAATGAGGTCACGTCCGCGCGCACGAGGCGACTGAGCGAGCCACCGTCGTAGCAGCGCGTCACTCGCACGAAACGCCCGGCGTGCGAGGTTCGATGCGTGACGCACGCCGTCGACATCCATCCCGCGCTTGAAACGGAACTTGCATGGCTCAGCAGATGCCATCCCCGCGAGCACGCCGCGATCCAGAATGCGCGCTTCAAGCTCGAAGCGCGCGGCACGCAGCTGGGGTTTCCGCACTCCAGCACCATCCGCAGCGCAAACGCCCCGCTCCGAGAGCTCAGGCCGCGCCAAGGACGCAGCCCATGGCGCGTCCTCTATGCGACCCGCCCGCGGCTCGTGATGCTCGCACTCGCGCCGGAGGCGCAGCACGATCTCCGCAGGTTCGCTGCTGCCGTTCGCGCGGCAGAAGCTCGACTAGCCGAGCAACGACCGTAATCACAGGAATGATATAATGATCACCATGAACGCCGCCCAACAAGCGCGCCCATACGACGAATACTTCGCCGAGTTGCTCGAGTCCGATCCGGCGTTCCGCGAGGAGTGGTACGCCAACGTGCTCGGACGCACCTTCGGCCTCGCGGTCTTCACGTACCGCACGGACCAGGGCCTCACTCAAACCGCCCTCGGCAAGACACTCGGAATCCCCCAGTCGCAGATTGCACGCATCGAAGACGGCGAGCACACGCCGTCGCTGCCCACGATGATCAAGGTCTGCGACGCGCTCGGGCTCGAGCTGACGCTGACGATCAGCCCCAAGGGCGAACAGCGGCGGGAGATCCCCACGAAGCTCCAGCGCAACGCCGTCTGCGACGCGACCGACCAGGTCGTGATCAGCGTGCGCGAATGCAGCACAAAGCCGGCAGGCCGCGCGCCTACGCAGTAACGATTCGCGAACTCGCTGACGCCAAGTGCGCAGATCACGCGCGCACCCGCGACACCTTTGTGCGAGCAGCCAGTGGGAAAGTCCGGATGTGGACGACGCCGTACGCATCTGGAGCAACCCGGGCTTCGAGCGTGAGCGAAGCGATTTGCGCGCGCTGGAGCCACGTGAGGCGACAGCGATCACCCACGCCATCACAAAGCTGAGGGTCGAAGGGACGCGCCTGGGCTTTCCGTGGACCAGTGCTGTGCGCCAGTCGCCGTTGCCGGGACTTCGCGAGTTGCGCCCGCGTGGCGGACGCAGCCGCCACCGGGTCTTGTACCAGCAGGTGTCGGGCGGGTTCGAGTTACTCGCCATCGCGCGCGAGGCGCAGTCGAACCGCCGTGCCTTCAACGCCGCAATCCAACGCGCAGTCGCTCGGGCGGCTGCCTCCGATCGGAGGCTTACCACATGAATGTTATACTGCAAGCTATGGCGCCGTCCACACCCCCCATGCAGACCTTTGACGAATGGCTCGAGAAGGACCTCGCCGTTCCCGCCTTTCGCGCCGAGTGGTATCGAACCGTGCTTGCCCGCGCGATCTCGCACGCGATCACCCGCTACCGCATCGAGCACGAGCTCTCCCAGACCGCGCTCGGCGAGCAGCTTGGGATGTCGCAGACGCAGATCTCACGCCTCGAAGGCGGCGACCACACGCCGAACTTCGAGACACTGCTGCGCCTAACCTCGGCGCTCGGCATTGAGATCTCACTGACGATCGGCCCCAAGAGCGCGACGCGGCGAGAGATCCCCAAGGCGCTCCAGCGCGGCCTGTGCGACGCGACCGACCAGGTCGTGATCAGCGTGCGCGCGGCACGCTAGCACTACCCGCTAGGAGCGGCTGGCCCCGGGCTTCCACGTCGTCTCTCCCCCATCGCCGTTCGCCGCGCGTGCAAGCACGAACAGCAGGTCGGAGAGGCGGTTGAGATACGTGATCACCTCGGGCGTCATCGGCTCGGTCGCGGCGAGGGCGACGGCGTCGCGCTCGGCACGGCGGCAAATCGTGCGGGCCACGTGCAGGAACGCGCTCAGCGGGGTGCCGCCCGG
>CAINDT010000029.1 GCA_903847495.1 uncultured Actinomycetes bacterium | reverse complement strand
TTGCCGCGCGGGCAGACGTGATCGCCACCGTCGGCGCACTACCGCCGGCGGTGCTCGCAGCGCTGGGCGAGCGGCACACGCTGATCGGCTTCCACGACCCGCTGGGCGATCCGGCGGCTTTGCAGCGGTTGGCGGCGACGGGCGCCACGGTGTTCGCGTTCGAGTTCATGCCGCGCATCACCCGGGCGCAGTCGATGGATGCGCTGTCGTCACAGGCGACGATCGCCGGCTACCACGCGGTCCTGCTCGCCGCCGAGCGCTCGCCGCGCCTGTTCCCGCTGCTGATGACCGCCGCGGGCACGGTCAAGGCTCGCAGCGTCTTGGTGCTTGGTGCCGGTGTCGCCGGTCTGCAGGCCATCGCCACGGCGCGCCGGCTCGGCGCGGTCGTGACCGCGTTCGACGTGCGCCCGGCGGTCAAGGAGCAGGTCGAGTCGCTTGGTGCCCGCGTCCTCGCGATCGACGTCGCGGGAGAGGAGCAGGCCGGCGGTTACGCCACAGGGCTCGATGAGGAGCAGCATCGCCTGGAACAGGAGGCGCTGGCCCGCGCCTGCGCCGATGCGGACGTGGTGATCGCGACGGCGCAGATCCCCGGCGCTGCCGCCCCTGAACTCGTCACCGCCGCCGCGGTCGAGGCCATGCGGCCCGGCTCCGTGATCGTCGATCTCGCCGCCTCGACGGGTGGCAACTGCGCGTGTACACGCGTGGACGAGGAGGTGACGGTGGGTGGCGTTCTGATCCTCGGTCCGTCGAATCCGGCCGCGGCCATGCCCGGATCGGCGAGCGACCTCTACGCCGCCAACGTGCGGACCTTCCTGCAGCTGATCTGCGCCGACGGCGCGCTTGCCCCCGACTGGGAGGACGAGGTCGTGGCGGGAGCGCTGGTCGCGCGCGGCGGTCGCATCACCGCGGAGCGCGTGCTCCAGCGCCTCGCCGACGGAGGAGCAGGCCCGGCATGAGCTTCATCACCGAACTCGTCATCCTCGTCCTCGCCGCTTGGGTCGGTATCGAGGTCGTCTCGAAGGTCCCGCAGATGCTGCATACGCCGCTGATGAGCGGCACCAACGCTATCCACGGCGTAGTGCTCGTCGGTGCGATTCTCGTCCTGGGCGCTGCCGCTGGCGGCACGATCGAGATCGTCTGCGGCGTCGTCGCCGTCGCCTTCGGCGCGGCGAACGTGGTCGGCGGCTTCGTGGTCACCGATCGCATGCTCCAGATGTTCAAGCGGCGTCCCGAGCCGAAGGATGGGGGCACGGAGTGAGTCGCGCCGACCTGATCCAGATCGCCTACCTCGTGGCCGCGGTGTGCTTCATCCTCGGCCTCAAGTGGCTGTCGTCGCCGCGTTCGGCGCGGCGCGGCAACCAGGTGGCGGCGGTCGGTATGGCGATCGCGATCGTCGCCACGCTCATCGACAGCCGTGTCGTGGACTACGCGTGGATCGTGATCGCCGCGGTCGTGGGTGGTTCGATCGGTGCGGTGATCGCCCGGCGTGTGCAGATGACGGCGATGCCGCAGCTCGTGGCGCTGCTCAACGGCCTCGGCGGTGGCGCGGCGGCACTGATCGCGGTCTCCGAGTACCACGCCCACGGCGCGCTCGGTGAGACGTCGCTCGGTGCCGTTGCGGCCGTCTCGGTGATGTTCTCAGCGGTCGTGGGCTCGGTGTCCTTCGCCGGGAGTCTGATCGCCTTCGGCAAGCTCCAGGAGCTGCTGCCCGGTCGTCCCATCACGTGGCCGGCGCAGAAGGTGATCAACGCCGTCCTCGGCATTGCGATTCTCGCGCTCGCGGTGTGGGCCTCGGTCGCGGTCAACGATCCGGTGCTCTGGATTGCGGTGGTGCTGGCCCTCGTCCTCGGCGCCGCAGCCGTGCTGCCGATCGGCGGCGCCGACATGCCCGTCGTGATCGCGTTCCTGAACGCGTGCACGGGCCTCGCGGCCGCCGCGACGGGCTTCGCGCTCGGGAACGTGCTCCTGATCATCGCCGGCGTCCTCGTGGGCGCCAGCGGCACGCTGCTGACCCAGCTGATGTCGAAGGCCATGAACCGGTCGCTGACGAGCGTGCTGTTCGGCGCGTTCGGCGGTGGCTCCACTGGTGCAGCCGCCGCCGCGGGTGGCGAGAACCTGCCCGTGCTGGAGATCGGTACCGCCGATCTCGCAGCGCAGTTGGCCTACGCGCGGCGCGTCGTGATCGTCCCGGGCTACGGCCTGGCGGTGGCGCAGGCGCAGCACCCGGTGCGCGAGCTCGCCGACCTGCTCGGAGAGCGCGGCGTTGACGTGACGTTCGCGATCCATCCGGTCGCCGGACGCATGCCCGGGCACATGAACGTGCTGCTCGCCGAGGCCGACGTCCCGTACGACAAGCTCCTCGAGATGGAGGAGGCCAATCCGGATTTCCCCCAGACCGACGTCGTGCTGGTGATCGGCGCGAACGATGTCGTCAATCCCGCGGCACGGGACGATGCTTCGAGTCCGCTGCACGGCATGCCGATCCTCGAGGTGGATCGGGCGGAGAACGTGATCGTGTTCAAGCGGTCGATGGCCTCGGGCTTCGCAGGCGTCGAGAACCTGCTGTTCCACGATCCGAAGACGCGCATGCTGTTCGGCGACGCACGCAAGAGCCTGACGCAGCTCGTCCAGGACGTCCAGGACGTCTAGGCGGTACGGTTCCCACATGGTCGGGGACACCGATCCGAAGCACACCTCACTCTCGGGCCTCGAGCTGTTCCAGCAGCTGAAGGACGGCCAGATCACGCCGAGCCCGTGGGCGGTACTCGCGGATCTGCACGTCCAGGATCTCGGCGAGGGTCGGGCCGTGCTCGGGGCGACGCCCGATGAGCGCCACCTCAACCAGATCGGCCTGGTGCACGGTGGCTGGGTGACGACGCTGATGGATTCGGCGCTCGGCGGCGCGGCGCACACGCTGCTGCCGGCGGGTCGACGAGCCGTGACCATCGAGATCAAGGTGAACCTCACGCGGCCGGTCATCCCGGGCACGCCGATCACGGCGACCGGCGAGGTGCAGCATCACGGGCGCCGCACCATCGTCGCCGAGGGCAAGATGCGCGACGATCAAGACCGCATTCTCGCGATCGCACTCGCGACCTTTGCGGTCGTCGAGGTGCCGACGGAGTGAGCCGCCGGATCGCCGACGTGGCGAGGTACGGCGAGGTCGAGGTGCGGCGCTGGCGTCCGGAGGACGGTGATGAGCTTCGCGCGGTGATCCTCAGCTCCGACGCACACCTGCGGCCGCGCATGGCCTGGCTCGACCTTTGGGCGCCGGCCGACTGCGACCCCGCGGCGACGATCATCGGCTGGAACGCCGACTGGGACGACGGTGGCGACCTCCACGCCGGCATCTTCGAGCGCGGCACGATCGCCGGTGCCGTGGGCCTGCACCGGCGACTCGGACCGACGGGCCTGGAGGTCGGGTACTGGCTCGGTGCGCACGCGACGGGTCGTGGTCTCGCGACGATTGCGTCGGGGCTCGCCACCGACCTCGCCTTCGTCGATTCGACCATCGACCACGTGCGCATCGCGCATGACGTCACCAACACCGCGAGCGAGGGCGTGCCGCGACGACTGGGCTATGCGCTGGTCGGCGAGGTCGCCTGTCAGCGCACGCTTGGTCCGGCGGACACGGGCACCGATCGGATCTGGGAGGTCACGCGCGCGGCGTGGCCGGGCTACGCGAGCCTGGCGTAGGCCGGGATCGTCAGGAACTCCTCGAAGCGCTCCTGCGTCACGAGCTCGTCGAGCAGGTCGACGGCCTCGCCGTTGCGCCCTTCGCCGCGGCCGCCGATCTTGGCCAGCTCCTCGTCGCGCAACTGCGCG
>CAINDT010000028.1 GCA_903847495.1 uncultured Actinomycetes bacterium | reverse complement strand
GCGACGCGGTACTCGTCCTTCTTGATCTCCTTGACGACACCTACGCGCATGCGACACCTCCAGGGACTCTGAAACGTTCGGGGAACAGGCGGATGCTAGCGGGCGTGGCTGCTGCCGACCGCACCCGGTTCCACAGCGTGGTCAGGCTGCCGCGGCGCGGATCAGCTCGACGGTGATGCGGGAGAGATCCTCGACGTGCGCGACCTTGATGCGCTCGTCCGGTGTGTGGATCGCCTCCATGCCGCTCGAGAGGTTGAGACACTGCAGGCCACGCTCGTTGAACAGGTGCGCGTCGGCACCACCGCCCGTCTCGATCTCGCGTGGTGCGAGCCCGGCGGCGGCCAGCCCGGCGCGCGCGATCTGCACGACGAGATCGTCATCGGTGAACGCGTAGGCCGTGTACTCACGCGTCTGTGCGATCTCGACGGAGCACCCCGTCTCGGCGGCTGCGGCGTTCGCCACATCGACGATCTCCTGGGCCAGCGCCACGACTTGCGCGTCGTCAAGGCTGCGCACCTCCGTCTGCACGCTGCAGCGGTCGGGTACGACATTGCGCTGCGTGCCGCCGTTGATCACGCCGACGCTGCGGGACGCGCCGGGCGCCACACGCCCCATGCTGAGGCGCGAGAGCGCGATCGCGGCAGCGTGGATCGCGTTTCGGCCCCTCTCCGGATCCATGCCGGCATGCGCCGACTTGCCGCGGAACTCCAGGTCGAGCGTGATCTGACTGGGGGCACGCATCGTCATCGCGCCCGGGTCGCCATCGACGTCGTAGACGTAGCCGACCGTCGCCTCGAGCCGCCCGGTGTCGAACGCCTTGGCGCCGATCAGGCCGATCTCCTCCTGCACCGTGATGACGAGCTCGATGCCGGCGTGCGGAATGCCCTCACGCACGACGCGACGGATGCCGTCGATCATGCCCGCGACCGTCGCCTTGTTGTCGGCACCGAGGATCGTGGGATGCGTGTTGACGACGTACTCGCCCTCAATCGCCGGCTCGATCGGTGCCGTCATCGGGACCGTATCGACGTGCGCGTTGAAGAACAGCGGCGTGCCGGATGTCGTGGCCGGGATCCGCGCGTAGAGGTTGCCCGCATCGCCGTTGATCCGCGGACCCGCGTCGTCCTCGACCGAGTCGACGCCGAACGAGGCAAGGACCTCGCGCACCATGTCGATCGCCGCACGCTCCTGACCCGGCGGCGTGGGCAGCCGGGCCAGCGCCAGGAACAGCTCGAGCGCGGAGTCCACGCTAGGCCGCGGCGGTCGTGCCGGTCGACGCGCGCGTCTCGGCAGGCACCGAGTTGCGGAAGGCGATGGCGGCACCGACGAAATCGCGGAACAGCGGCGCGGGGCGCGTGGGGCGCGACTTGAACTCGGGGTGGAACTGGCTCGCCACGAACCACGGGTGATTCGGCAACTCGATGATCTCGACGAGATCCTTGTGCGCGAACGTGCCGGAGACGATCAGCCCCTGCGCCTCGAGCTGCGGGCGCAGCAGGTTCGATACCTCGTAGCGGTGGCGGTGGCGCTCGTAGATCGTGTCCTCGCCGTACGCGGCGTGCGCCTTCGTGCCGGGCTTGAGCACGACGGCTTCGGCGCCGAGGCGCATCGTGCCGCCCATGTCCATCACGTCCTTCTGCTCGGGCAGGAGGTCGACGATCGGGTACGGCGTCTCGGGATCGAACTCGGTCGAGTTGGCGCCGGGCATGCCCGCCACGTCGCGCGCGAACTCGGCAACGGCGATCTGCATGCCGAGGCACACGCCGAGGAACGGCACCTGATGCTCGCGGGCGAAACGCGCCGCGGCGATCTTGCCCTCGATGCCACGGCCGCCGAAACCACCGGGGATCAGCACGCCATCGACGGAGGCGAGCTCGTCACGGGCCTCGCCGCGCAACACCGCCTCGGCGTCGAGCCACACGAGCTTGAGCACCGCGCCGTGGTGAATCGCGCCGTGCTTGAGCGCCTCGACGACCGAGAGGTACGCGTCCTGCAACTGGATGTACTTGCCGACAATCGCGATGCGCACCTCGCCCTGCAGCGAGTCGACACGGTCGGCGAGCGCCGTCCACTCGGTCATGTCGGCCGGCGGCGCGGTGATCCCGAAGCCGTCGAGCACGAGGTCGTCGAACCCCTGATCGTGCAGCGCGAGCGCGACGCGGTAGATGTTCGAGGCGTCCTCGCAGGCGAGGATGTGGTTGGGATCGAGATCGGCGAACAGCGCGATCTTGTCCTTGAGGTCGCGCGTGATCGGATGCGAGGCGCGGCAGACGACGATGTCGGGGGTGATGCCGATGCGGCGCAGCTCATTGACGGAGTGCTGCGTGGG
>CAINDT010000027.1 GCA_903847495.1 uncultured Actinomycetes bacterium | reverse complement strand
GGATCTGATCACGTGCGGCCTTCTTGCGGAGGATCGCGATCCGCGTCTCCAAGTCGGGCGGCTGAACGTCGGTCATCAGCCCCCACTCGAAGCGCGAGCGCAGCCGATCTTCCAGGCGGGTGATCTCGCGGGGCGGACGATCCGAGGCGAGCACGATCTGCCCACCGGCCTCATGCAGCGTGTTGAACGTGTGGAAGAACTCCTCCTGGATGCCCTCACGCCCGGAGAGGAACTGGATGTCGTCCACGAGCAGCACGTCGTAGGTGCGATAGCGGTTCTTGAACTGCTCGATCTTCTTCTCGCGCAGCGCCTCGATGAACTCGTTGGTGAACGCCTCGCAGGTGACGTAGCAGGCTGTCAGCTCCGTGGCTGTCGTCACGTAATGCGCGATCGACTGGAGCAGGTGCGTCTTGCCGAGCCCGGTGGCGCCATGGATGAACAGCGGGTTGTACGCCTGGCTGGGTGATTCGGCTACCGCGAGGGCTGCGGCATGCGCGAAGCGGTTCGAGGGGCCGATGACGAACGTGTCGAACGTGGCGTTGCGGTTGAGGTTGAGACTTCGCGGCTCGGGTGCGACGACGAGTGGCACGCTGGCCGCCGACGCTGCGACCACCTCGGCCTGCTCGGCAGCGGGCGCGGCAGCGGGGAGGTCGCTCGGGGTCGGGGCTGCGTCGTCGGCACCCACGGTGAGGGCAACCGCGAGCGGCCCCCCATGCGCCGTCGTCGCCGCCGACGTAACCAGATCCATGAAGTGTCCGCTGATCCACGCGCGGACGAACTCGTTGGGCACCTCGACCTCGAGCTCGTCGGGCGTGAGGGTCTTGCCGCTGGCCCGACCGAACCACGCGCTGTAGGTCGGCGCGGCGAGCGTCTGTTGCAGCTCGTCGGCAATCGCGCTCCAAAGCGCAGCGGCGGAGGTGGGGTTGGTGGAAGCGGTCATACTCGAAGGCGCGACGGTAGCAGGCGGCGGCGCTCGGGGTGAAGCGGACAACCGGCCCCGATTTCCGCTGTTTGCGGGAAAAACAGACCGCTCCCAGCGTTATCCCCAGAGTCATCCCCAGCAGGGGACAAGCATCCCCCCTCGCGCCGACGGTTCCCGTTTGCCCCCTTCCGCGTCTGCCCGGTATGCTTCGCGTTCCCCGGAGACCGGATCCAGCATGAAGCGCACCTACCAGCCCAACGTCCGCAAGCGAGCCAAGACTCATGGCTTCCGCAAGCGCATGTCGAATCGCGCCGGCCAGGCGGTTGTCCGCCGCCGCCGCGCCCGCGGGCGCAAGCGCCTCTCGGCCTAGGCCAGGATGGCGACCGGCGCGCAGGGACGCGGCCGCCTGACGCGGTCGGCCGAGTTCGACGCCGTCTATCGCCGTGGTCGCTCGTCGGCCAGCCGTCACCTCGTCGCCTACGCCTTCCCCTCCGAACTCGCCGAGGTTCGCCTCGGGGTCGCCGTGTCGCGGAAGGTCGGAAACGCGGTCGTGCGCAACCGGTTGAAGCGCCAACTGCGTGAGGCCTTCGATGCGATCGAGCCGCAGCCGTCGCACCTCGATGTGGTGCTGGTGGCACGTCCAGGCCTTGACGAGGCGGTCGAGACCCAAGGCTTCGCCTGGTTGCAGACCGAGATCAGCGAGCTCGTCGGGAAGGCCACCGCCACGTGATCGGCGATCTCGCCCACGGCCTGTACGCACACGTGCTGCGCCCGCTCTGGCCGGGGGGCGCACCCGCCACGCGCAACTGCCGCTTCGAGCCCACGTGCTCGCGCTACGCCATCGATGCCGTCCGCTACCGGGGACCATTCGTCGGGCCGGTACTGGCTGTATGGCGCCTCCTCCGGTGCAACCCATGGAATGATGGCGGGTACGACCCGGTGCGCCGGACCCGCGACTGACCTTGGACTCCCTCTACTCCCTGCTCTCGCCGCTCGTGCGGCCCCTGACGTGGCTGCTCGAGACGCTGCACTTCACGGTTGGTCTCAGCTGGGGCTGGGCGATCGTCGCGCTGACCGTGATCGTGCGCGTCGCGATGATCCCGTTGACCGTCAAGCAGCAGCAGTCGTTCCGCGCGATGCAGGCGCTGCAGCCGGAGATCAAGAAGCTGCAGGCGAAATACAAGAACGACCGCCAGAAGCTCAACGAAGAGATGATGGCGTTCTACAAGGAGAACAAGGTCAACCCCTTCGGGTCGTGCTTGCCGCTCCTCGTCCAGCTGCCGATCTTCTTCGCCCTCTACGTGGTGCTGAAGGACATTGGTCAGGAGGTGCAAGCCGGCGAAGACCTCTCGATGCTGTGGGGCTGGATTCCCGATATCTCTGCGTCGCTGAACTCGCTGCCGGCGACCACGCTCTATCCGCTGATGTTCGTCTACGTGATCTCGCAGATGGGCTCGACCCTGCTGATGCCCACGTCGGTCGATCCGAAGCAGAAGTACATCTTCCTCTTTCTGCCGATCGTCTTTGCCTACTTCATCGTCTATCCCCCGATTGGCGCCTCGAGCTTCCCGGTCGGCCTGCTTGTGTACTGGATCACGACGAACCTCTGGACGGTTGGTCAGGCCTTCGTGATTCGCCAGTGGTTCCCACCGCCGCTGCCGCCGTCTGCCAAGGTGCAACCGGCGGCGGCCAAGAGTGGCGGCGGACTTGCTGGTCTGCTCGGGCGCAGCACGCCGAGCAATCAGATGCCGAAGGCCAAGAAGACGAAGGAGCCAAAGGCCGCCAAGACGGAGGCCGTGGAGCCCGGTGAGGCCGAGGCAGTGGAGGCCGCCGCAGGTGACGCCGCGCCGGCCCAGCAGGCACCGAAGAACAAAGCCCAGCGCCAAAAGCGACCCGCCAAGCCGCCGCGGGAGAAGCCGAAGGACGCCTGATGGCGACCGACGAGACAGCGGTCGAGGGCACCGGCGAAACCGTCGGTGAGGCGCGCTGGGCGGCGACCCGCGAGCTCGAGCGTCGCTTCCCCGGTCTGGATAAGGAGGCGATCGACTTCCAGACGCTGTCGGAGGGCGAGCGCGGTCTGATGGGCGTGGGCCGCGAGCCCGCGCGCGTGCTGGCGCGGCTGCTGACGCTGCCGTCGGCCGCCGCCGCCTCGGCGGCGCGGGCCAGCCGTCCGGCCGAGGCTCGGGAGGAGCGCCGACCACGCCCCACCGGCAAACAGCGCAGCGCGTCCCCCACGCTGCCGACCGCCAGCGGTCCGACCGCGGACCGCGTCACCGAGCTTCTGCAGTCGATCTGCGGCGGCATCGGCCTGACAACGACGGTGCACGTCGGCCAGGGCGATGCAGGGCTTGTTGCGACGGTCGAGGGCGATGACCTCGGCCTGCTGATCGGCAAGCACGGACACACGATCGACGCCGTGCAGTATCTCGTCAATGCGATCGTCCTGCGCGGCGAGGAGAACGCCACGCCGATCGTGGTGGACGCCCAGGACTACCGCCGCCGTCGCGAGGCCGTGCTGCGTGACACCGCTGAGCGCGCCACACAGGAGGCGATCAGCACGGGACGGCCCGTCTCGCTCGAGCCCATGTCGAGCGCCGAGCGGAAGATCGTGCACCTCGTCCTGCAGGATCACCCCCAGGTTGTGACCGAGTCGGGTGGCCGCGAGCCGAATCGCTGCGTGGTCGTGCGTCTGCGCGACGACGCTGAGGCATGACGCCCGCGGGCGGTGTCTGTTGCGTCACGCGGGAAGCGCGAGCACACGCGTTTCACGTGAAACGCGATCTGCACCGCGCGCCAAGTTTCACGTGAAACAGGATCCCCTCGCCCACTTCCTCGCGCTGATCGCGGCTGCACCGCAGCGATTGGTCGCCTCGACCGACGGAGCGGCCTTGGCTGCGCACGTTGAGGATGCGCTTGGCACGCTCCCCCTGATCGCCGCAGAGGCCGGCCCGCTGGTCGATGTTGGCACTGGTGCGGGCTTCCCTGGTGTGCCGCTCCTGCTGGAGCGCCCGGATCTCGAGGGCACGCTGCTCGACAGTCGCGCCAAGCGCTGCCAGCACCTGCAGCAGGTCGTCGACGAGACAGGCCTTGCTGGGCGGGTGCGCGTACGCAACCTGCGCGCCGAGGAGCACGCGGCGGCCGACGGGCGGGAGCACTATGGCATCGCGGTCGCTCGCGCCCTAGCTCCACCACCGGTCGCGATCGAGCTCTGCCTGCCGTTGCTGCGCACGGGCGGCGTGTGCATCCTCCATGCCGGTGCGGTCGATCGGCTGGAGGTCGAGCGCGCAGCGGCCGAGCTCGGCGGCGCAGTGGAGCTGGTCGATCCCGTGCCGGGGTTCGATGCGCGGAATCGTGTCGTCGTGCGCAAGATCGGCCCCACGCCCGCGCGCTTTCCGCGGCGCATCGGACTGGCCGCCAAGGAACCGCTCGTCCGAAGCCAGGACTAGCGTTACGGGCATGTCCCGTATTTACGCACTGGCCAATCAGAAGGGCGGCGTCGGCAAGACGACCACGGCGGTCAACGTCGCGGCCTGCCTCGCCGAGGCCGGCGCCCGCGTCCTGCTCGTCGATCTCGACCCGCAGGCAAACGCCACCACCGGACTCGGGCATCGTCCCGTGCGCGGACGCTCGACGTACGAGGTCCTGCATGGCGTGCCGATCGCCGACATCGTGATTCCGTCCGGCGTGCCGAACCTGGATCTCGCTCCCTCCCACCCGGATCTCGCCGCTGCCGCGGTCGAGCTGCCGGAGCGCGAGGACCGCGAGCAGGTACTCGGCAACGCGCTGGCAGAGGTCGACGATCGCTATCCCTTCGTGATCGTCGACTGCCCGCCGGCGCTCGGCATGCTGACGGTCAACGCGCTGGCGGCGGCCAATCGGCTGATCGTCCCCGTCCAGTGCGAGTACTACGCACTCGAAGGTCTGGCCCAGCTGCTCGAGACCGTCGAGCTCGTGCGCGCGCGGATCAATCCGCATCTGCAGCTGTCGGGCCTGCTCCTGACGATGCACGACGGCCGCACGCGTCTGGCGCAGGATGTGGCCAGCGAGGTGCGCGAGCACTTTGGCAGCAAGGTCTTCGATTCGGTCATTCCGCGCTCTGTGCGCCTCGCCGAGGCACCGTCGCACGGTCGGCCGATCTCCCAATTCGATCCGCGCTCGCCGGGCGCGGACGCGTATTACCGACTCGCCCTGGAGGTGGTTGAGCGTGGCTAGACCCACTGGACTCGGACGCGGACTCAACGCCCTGCTGGATCCCGCAGGCGGCGAGCCAACCCTGGTGACCCTGCCGATCGAGCAGGTGCAGCCCAACCCGCGCCAGCCGCGCCGGGCCTTCGACCAGGAGGCGCTCGACGACCTCGCACGGTCGATCAAGCAGGACGGCATCATGCAGCCGATCATCGTGCGCTCCGCGCCCGACGGCCGCTACGAGATCATCGCGGGCGAGCGGCGCTGGCGTGCGGCGAACCAGGCGGGCCTCAAGACCGTGCCGGCGATCGTGCGCCGCGCCGACGAGCGGCAGACGCTCACGCTCGCACTGGTTGAGAACGTGGTCCGCGAGGACCTCAACGCGATCGAAGCGGCGCGGGGCTACGCGGCGCTGATCGACGAGCTCGATCTGACGCCGACCGAAGTCGCCGAGAAGGTGGGGAAGAGCCGTCCGACGATTGCCAACGCGCTGCGTCTGCTCGACCTGCCGGACGAGGTGCTTGACGCGATCATCGCGGGGGAGCTGACGGAAGGCCACGGCCGCGCGATCCTGCAGCTCGAGGACCACGATGCCCGCCGCGCACTCGCCAAGCGGGCGATCGCCGATGGTCTGTCGGTGCGTGAGGTCGAGGCGTTGGCGCGCTCCGGCCCGAAGCAGAAGCGCGCCCCACGCGCGCCCAAGAACGGCGCTGCGTGGTTCGATCATGATCTGGCGGCTGCCGCGACCGACGCGTGCTTCCGTGCGCTCGGCATGGTGGGGAAGGTCTCGCCGACGCCCGATGGCGCGCGTCTCGAGATCCGCATCCGCTCGCACGAGCAGCTTGAGGATCTCGTCGCCCGGCTTGAGCAGATGGACGGCGTGGCGCTGCACAACCGCGCCGCCTAGATTGCGGCGATAGCCACAAACTAACGCGAATCACCGAAGTGTGCTCTACTATTCCCGTGAGCGCGTCTCAACGGCATGCAGCGGCAAGCAGCGCGGTGCGCCGTCGCTCGGCTTGGCTGGTCTCGCTGCCGCTCGTCGTGCTCGGGTCGCTCCTCGCGCACCAACTGGCCTACGTGGTTGTCGCGGGAGCACACGCCGACGCGCTCCTGGCGGAGACCGGGCACGGATATCTTGAGCAATTGCCCACCGGCGCTGTATTGGCGCTTGTCTGCCTCGTGCTCGGATTGCTGCTCGCCGGTGCCGACCGTGCGCATGCACGAGCTGGGAGAGCCATTCCGGCCTGGCTCATCGCGCTCGTACCCCTTGTCGGCTTCGCGCTGCAGGAACACGTCGAGCGCTTTGCACACAATGGCACTGGGCCGTGGGGCGCTGCACTTGACGCCACGTTTCTCGTAGGTCTCGCGCTGCAGCTGCCGTTTGCGGCCCTCGCATTCCTGATCGCCCGCGCGCTCCTACGAACGGTCGTGGCCGTTGTGGAAGCGTTGCTGGCGCGTCACCGACCACCCCCGCGTCACCGAACGCACGCTCGATTTGTGCGGGGTATGCGCTTCGTGCTCGCGACGGGTCTGGCACGGTGGCTCGCGCCGCGGGGGCCACCGTTGCTCCAGATCGCCTGATTCCGCCGCGTCAATTGACGCGGCACTCATCGACAACGGAGTTCCACATGAAGATCATCTCCACGCGCGTTCGCGCGCTGGTTCTGGCGTGCCTGACGGGTGCGCTCGTGTTCGGCGTCGCCGCGCCCGCTTTCGGGCATGCGACGGTGCAGCTATACGGCGGCTCGCCGAAGGCCGACGGCTACGGAGCGTTCTGGATGCGCATCGGCCACGGCTGCGAGGACGCCAAGGGCAATCCGGTCGCCGTCAACCGCGTCGTCGTGCTGGTGCAGGGTGCATTCCAGTCGGCCAAGCCGCAGCAGATTGCGGGCTGGACCTCGTCGGTCAAGGAGATCAAGAACGGCGGTGGCTACCGCGTCCAGTGGGTCGCCACCGGCGATGCACTGCGGGACGATGAGTTCCAGGACTTCGGCATCAGCACGAAGTACCCGTCGACGCCGGGCACGTATCGCGTCCCCGCCATCCAGTACTGCGGGGCGTACAAGACGGCGTGGATCGAGAAGGCTGCGGATGCTGATCATCCGTCGTCCTCGATCACCGTTGCGGCGGCGACCAGCTCGTCGCACTAGGGCATAGGGTGGGGGTCGACTCGCGTCGGCCCCCACCAACGCCACCTGTCTCACCATGTATCAACGTCTATTGATTCCGCTCCTGGCGCTCCTGCTGCTCCCCGCGGCCGCCGCTGGACATGCCTCGTTGCGATCGGCGTCACCGGCTGCGAACGCCGCGTTGCAGACGGGTCCAACGAGTCTCCGGCTCGTGTTCAGCGAGCACATCAGCGGCAGCGG
>CAINDT010000026.1 GCA_903847495.1 uncultured Actinomycetes bacterium | reverse complement strand
GTCGCCCTCGCCGACGACGAGTCGATGCTGGCCGAGGTCTTCCAGCATCGCTTCGACCGCGGGGACCTCGAGGGGCATTCCCTCGGGAATCTCGTGCTGGCGGCCTTGACCGAAGTTGCTGGTTCGTTCGATGCCGCAGTGGCGATGTCGTCGCACGTGCTCGCGATCTCCGGCAGCGTGCTGCCCGCAACGCGCGAGAAGGCCGTGCTGGTCGCGGAGATGGAGGACGGTCGTGTCGTCGCCGGCGAGACCGCGGTTGCGTCCGAACGGCGCGCAGTGCGACGACTCCGCCTCCAGCCCGAGACGCCGCAGCCGCACCCGGAGGCCGTCGAGGCGCTGCGAACGGCCGACCTCATCGTGCTCGGGCCCGGATCGCTCTTCACCTCGACGATCCCACCGCTGCTCGTGCCAGGACTGGCCGAAGCGGTGCGATCGTCCGGCGCGCGCCGCGTCTACGTCGCCAACCTCCTCCAGGAGCCACACGAGACGATCGGCTACGACGCAGCGACGCACATCGAGCGGCTCGAGCAGCATCTCGGTCCGGGCATCGTCGACACGGTGATCGTGCCCACGACGCGGCGCGTGCCCGCGCCCGGACTGATTCCCGTCGACTTCGATCGCGAGGCGTTGCTGCGCACCGATCTCGAAGTGGTCGTCGCGCGGATCACCGACGGCCACCATCACGATCCGTTGCGGCTCGGCCGCGCGCTCGTGGCGCAGGCGCGCCGTCCGCGACCCACTTCGCGATGACGTTCTCGAGCAACGTCCGCGAGGAGATCGCGCATCACCCGATCGAAGCTCCATGCTGTCGCGTGGCCTATCTCGCAGCAGTTCTACGCGGCGCGGGATCGCTGCACCTGACCGGGGGAGGGCATGCCCACGCGGAGATCGACGTGGGCTCGCATGCGGTTGGGCGGCAGATCCTCACCGTGCTCCGCGAAGAGGGTGTCATGTGCGGCGTCAGCGCGTACACCCCGGAGCGACTCGGATTGCACCAGCGCGTCCTGATGGTGCTGGCAGAGGACGACGCGAGCACCCGCGTGCTGCGGCGTGCGGGCGTCATCGACGATCAGGGGCGACCGCGGCTCACGGTCGCGCCGTCGCTCATCGCCCGCCCGTGCTGCCAGGTGGCCGTGCTGCGGGGCGCCTTCGCCGCTGCCGGCAGCGTGTCGCCGCCGGGACGTCCGGCGCACCTCGAGATCAGGACGCACGGCGCGGACTTCGCGAAGCTGCTGGCGGCCGCCTGCGAACACCAGGGCATCCCCGTCCGCGTGCGCCAGCGCGAGCGGTGGGCCGAGATCATGAGTCGCCGGCGCGAATCGGTACAGGACCTGCTGACGCTGCTCGGCGCGGAGGGGGCCGCGCTGGACGTCGCCGAGGACGAGGTCGTCAGGAGTGCGCGCGGCGATGCCAACCGGCGCGCCAACTTCGATAACGCGAATCTCACCCGACAGGTGCAGGCGGCCCGTGAGCAGACGGCAGCGATTCAGTCGCTCGTCGAAGCAGGTGAGGTGGAGCACCTCACACCGGTCTTGCGCGCCACCGCTGACCTGCGGCTGGAGCACCCGGACATGACGTTGAGCGAACTCGCAAACGTCGCCGGCGTCTCGCGTCCGACGTTGGCTGGACGTCTGCGGCGCCTCGTCGAGCTCGCCGAAGGTGCCGTTGCGACGGCCGAATCGGCCGCACCCCGCCGCCCTCGCCCCTAGGATCTCGGGTAGACGCGAATCGTTCGATTCGCACGCACTGCCGACCACGACCACCTCACCCAAGGAGCACTCTCCGTGACCCGCGTTGCCATCAACGGCTTCGGCCGCATCGGTCGAAACGTCCTCCGCGCCGCCTATCTGCGCCAGGCCCCGATCGAGATCGTCGCCATCAACGACCTGACCGATCCCAAGACCCTTGCGCACCTGCTCAAGTACGACTCGGTGCTCGGCCGTTTCGGCCATCAGGTTGAGGTCACCGACGGTGGCATCGCCATCGACGGCAAGGAGATCCGGGTGCTGGCCGAGCGCGATCCTGCCGCGCTGCCGTGGAAGGAGCTCGACGTCCCCGTCGTTCTCGAGTCGACCGGATTCTTCACCAGCCGCGAGGGCGCCTCGAAGCACCTCGAGGCCGGAGCCAGCAAGGTCATCATCTCCGCTCCCGCCACCGACCCGGACATCACCATCGTCTTGGGCGTCAACGGCAACGACTACGACCCGGCGACGCACCACATCATCTCGAACGCCTCCTGCACCACGAACTGCCTGGCGCCGTTCACGAAGATCCTGCTCGACGAGTTCGGCGTTGAGCGCGGCTTCATGACGACGACGCATGCGTACACGAACGATCAGCAGATCCTCGATCTGCCGCATTCGGACCTGCGTCGCGCCCGCGCTGCCGCGCAGAACATCATCCCGACGTCGACCGGTGCCGCCAAGGCGATCGGCCTCGTGATTCCGGAGATGAAGGGCCGCCTCGACGGCATCGCCATGCGCGTGCCCGTGCCGGACGGTTCGGTCGTGGATCTCGTCGTGGAGCTCGGCCGTGAGGCCAGCGCGGAGGAGATCAACGCCGCAATCAAGGCCAAGGCCGACACCGGCGACCTCGCCGGCATCCTCCAGTACACGGAGGATCCGATCGTGTCGAGCGACGTGATCGGCTCGTCGTACTCCTCGGTGGTCGACGCCAAGCTGACGATGGCGAACGGGAAGCTGGCCAAGGTGGTTAGCTGGTACGACAACGAGTTCGGCTACTCGAACCGCGTCGTCGACCTGATCCAGAAGGTCTAGGCATGGCGCGGCGGGGTCTCGCGCAGATCGGTGACGTCCAGGGGCGACGCGTACTGGTGCGCGTCGACCTGAACGTGCCGATTGACGAGCACGGCGCCGTGGGCGACGACACCCGCATTCGCGCGGCGTTGCCCACGATCCAGCAGCTGCGCGCGGGCGGCGCGCGCGTGATTCTGATGAGTCACCTCGGCCGCCCGAAGGGCGAGCGGAACCCGAAGTTCAGCCTCGCACCTGTCGCGGGTCGACTGTCCGAGCTGCTCGGTGCCCCCGTTGCCTTCGCCGACGACTGTGTTGGCACCACCGCAGCCGCTGCGGTGGCCGAGCTGGCAGACGGCGACGTGCTGCTGCTCGAGAACCTCCGGTATCACGCAGCCGAGGAGGCCAACGATGCGGCCTTCGCCGCGCAGCTCGCCGAGCTTGCTGACCTGTACGTGAACGATGCCTTCGGGGCGGCGCACCGCGCGCACGCTTCCACCGAAGGCGTTGCGCTGCTGCTGCCCGCCCATGCCGGCCTGTTGATGGATCGCGAGGTGTCGGTGCTGACGTCGCTGCTGGAGGCGCCGGAGCATCCGTTTGTGGCGATCGTCGGCGGCGTCAAGGTGGCCGACAAGATCGCCGTGCTCGAGAAGCTGGTCGAAGTGGCGGACACCGTCCTGATCGGTGGGGCGATGGCTTTCACGTTCGTCGTCGCGGAGGGTGGCGAGGTCGGGGCGTCACTCCATGAAGATGCTGAGGGCCAGGCGATCGCACTGCGCGCCAAGGCGAAGGCCGCCGAGACCGGCTGCGAGCTGCTGCTGCCGAGCGACGTGATCGCGGCCGATTCCTTCAGCGCAGACGCCTCCACGCAGATCACGCCCGCGGATGAGGTTCCTGCAGGCTGGATGGGTCTCGACGTTGGCCCCGAGACCGTCGCGCTCTACGCGGAGCGCATCCGCAGCGCCAGGACCGTGCTCTGGAATGGGCCCATGGGCGCATTCGAGATGGCCCCGTTCGCCGAAGGCACGCGCGCTGTGGCGCAGGCCGTCGCCGAGTGTGCGGGCACGACCGTCGTTGGCGGTGGCGATAGCGTCGCCGCGATCACCCAGTTCGGTTACGCCGATCGGGTCACCCACGTCTCGACCGGTGGAGGCGCCAGCCTCGAGCTGCTCGAGGGGCGTGTGCTGCCCGGCGTTGCCGCCATCCCGGAGGTGCAGTGATGTCCCGTCGTCCGCTTGTCGCAGGCAACTGGAAGATGTTCAAGACCCGCGGTGAGGCGTTGGCGTTCGCCGATGGTCTCAAGCAGGGTCTTGGCACGAGTGGCGATGTTGAGATCGCGATCTGCCCGCCCTTCACCTCGCTGGACGTGCTCGCCAGTGCGCTTGCTGGCAGCGGCGTCGGCGTGTTCGGCCAGAACGGCCACGAGGATGCGAACGGTGCGCACACCGGCGAGATCTCGATGGAGATGCTCGTCGATGCGGGCGCGAGCGGCGTCCT